>JBCDGT010000009.1:0-14481 GCA_038750915.1 Bacteroidota bacterium | reverse complement strand
GGTGCAAGGCACTGGGAGCTAAGAGCTAGGGAGCTAGATGGCCTTTGGCCTCCTAGGAGCACGTAGTGCGTCCTAGCTCCTCAGCTCTGCCCTGCGGTCGCGCCCCAAACGCAACCTCGTTGGACAAGCTCCTGTCCTTGATTAAGGCAGGATCAATAAAACCCTACCTTTAAAGCCGGCTGATCAATCCAATAATTTTCGCGTTATGAGAAGTACTTATCTACTCCTTTTCATCCTATTAACCTGCGTAGGGCAACTCTGGTCGCAGCCCGAAGGAGACGCTGGCGAGACGATAGCCATTGGGAAGTCCTATAAAATCAACTCTTCCATTTTGGAGGAAGAGCGTCCGTTGCTGATTCATCTTCCTAAAGGCTATGCAAAAGCGGAAAAGCAGTACCCCGTAATGTACCTGCTAGACGGTGGGAGTAATTTTCACCATACTACGGGTAGTGTGGACTTTCTTTCGCGACAGGGGCGGATGCCGGAAATGATTGTTGTTGGTATTCCGAATACGGGCGATCGGACGCACAACCTTACCCCTCCAACAGCTACTAGAAAGGACGACTTTCCTACTGCCGGTGGAGCCGATAGTATGCTGCTATTTATTACGGAGGAGGTAATGCCCTTTGTGGCGACTAATTACCGGGTAAATAATTATAAAATGCTGGTGGGCCACTCCTTTGGTGGCCTCTTTGTCACCCACACCTTGCTGCACCATCCCGGTGTTTTCAATAGCTACATCTCCATTAGCCCAAGTTTGTGGTGGGATGAACAAGACCTAGTGTTGAACCAAAGTGATACCTTCTTTGCCGAGCAAGAGAACCTAAAGGGGCATTTGTACATGACCATGGGTAACGAGGGAGGAGATATGGTAGGAGGAGCCTGGAAATTATCCGCGCTATTAGAAGAAAAAGGACCCGCAGGCCTGAAGTGGCATTTTAATCGTATGGAAGAAGAAACCCATGGAACCATCCCCTTTCGTAGTACCTACCAAGGGCTTGAATTCATCTTTGCGGACTTTGACATGAATAAACGAGCGGAAGACTTTAGCTCGGGAAGATTAACTCTTGCCGGCTACGAGGCTTCACTAAAGGAACAATTTGACTTGTCTCCCGACTGGGAAGTGAAAAGCCTGCTGCGTATTGGTGAGCGACTGTTCAATAACGTCAGCCCCGCCAAGGCACAGCCTTTTGCCCAGAAAGCAACGGAACTTAAGCCCGGCAACGCGAAGGGCTGGCTGCTACTGGGAGCTACTCAGCAAAGTACCGACGAGGCCGCAGCCATCACGAGTTACCAAAAAGTATTAAGTATCAACCCAAAAAACCAATCCGCGAAAATTGCGCTTAGAGAATTGGGAGTTGAGCTTGATGACGGGATGGAGCGTTACGATGTATCGGCAAAGGAACTGGAAGACTTTGTTGGTAGTTATAAAGTTAATCTTGACTTTACCCTCAAACTGGAGTTGGCTGAAGGTAAGCTTTGGATACTAGCACCCGAAACCGCCAAAGAGGCGCTCGTCCCGCTGGAAAAGGACGTCTTCTTCCTTACGAGTAAGGAAGCCAAAGCAATGTTTACCAGGACGAAAGGTGCCGTAACTGGCGTAAACATCGCTACTCCGGGTGGTACATTTACGGGAGAGAAAGTCGAGTAGCCTACCTATTGTAGTAAGGAGTCTTTCGTTCTTCCTTCCCTACTCCCCTATCTTCGGGCAAAACACGCCCGTATGAGAACGCTACTACTTTTCCTATCCCTGATTTCACTAAGCCTGCACGCCCAAAAGTTCGTGGTGACCTTGCCAGAGAGTATGGCCGATCAGGCCCTGGATGGCCGACTGCTCCTCTTACTTTCCAAGGATGATTCCGCTGAGCCAAGGTTTCAGATTACCGATGGGGCGAATACCCAAATCGTAATCGCTAAGGATGTTGAAAATTGGGCGCCGGGAACTAAAATTGAAATTGGGGTAACAGGAGATGACATCTACCCACTAAGCAGTGTTGAGGAACTCCAATCCGGCGCTTATTACGCGCAGGTATTGTTGCACAAATACGAAACCTTTACCCGCGCCGACGGGCACACGGTAAAACTACCGATGGATCGTGGCGAAGGCCAGCAGTGGAATCGTGCGCCGGGTAATTTACTAAGTACGCCGAAGCTCGTTAATCGAAGCATCGACTGGCGGCAGGAACTGGAACTTACTTTCGATCAAGTGATTCCGGAAATAACCCCGCCGGAAGACACGGAATGGATCAAGCACATCAAGATTCGCTCCAAGCTGCTCAGCGACTTTTGGGGACGGGATATGTACCTAGGCGCCCACGTGCTCCTACCCAAAGACTGGGATAAACACCCTGACGTAAAGTATCCCCTGGCCATTATGCACGGCCACTTCCCTGCGGATTTTGGTGGCTTCCGCACGAGCCTGCCCGACCCCGATTTGGAATGCCAGTACAGTAGCCGCTTCGGGCTAGATTGCTACAATCGGATCGTGCAACAAGAAGCTTACGACTTTTATCAAGCCTGGACTGGGCCCGATTTCCCCCGCGTACTCGCCATAAAAATCCAACACGCGAACCCTTTCTATGACGATAGTTATGCGGTTAACTCGGCTAACCTCGGCCCTTACGGCGATGCTATTACTTACGAGTTGATTCCCCACATTGAGAAAACTTTCCGGGGCATCGGGGAAGGTTGGGCCCGTTTTCTTTACGGCGGGAGTACCGGCGGGTGGGAGGCGCTGGCCACTCAGGTATTATATCCAGACGATTACGGTACCTGCTACGCCGCCTGCCCGGACCCCATCGACTTTCGCGCCTATACCGTAGTCAACCTCTACGAAGACAAAAACGCCTATTTCGTCGGGGAAGGCTTTAAGCGAACGGAGCGTCCCGGCCGCCGGGATAGCCTCGGCCACGTCTCCGCCACCCTGCGCGATATGAACCGCCGGGAAGCGGCCCTGGGTAGCCACTCCCGTAGCGGCCAGCAATGGGATATTTGGGAGGCGGTTTACTCGCCTGTTGGCGAAGATGGCTACCCGCAACGGATCTGGGATAAGGCTACCGGCGAGATCAACCCTGAAGTAGCTAAATATTGGAAAGAAAACTACGACCTGACCTGGATCCTCCGTCGTGACTGGGCTACGCTGGGGCCAAAGCTAGCGGGCAAGCTCAACATCTACTGCGGAGACATGGACAATTACTACCTCAACAATGCCGTCTACCTCACCGAGGAATTCTTGGAATCGACTACTACCCCCTACTACAACGGCGAAATCACTTACGGTGACCGCGCCGAGCACTGCTGGAACGGTGACCCCACCCAGCCCAACGCCATCAGTCGTTTACGCTATCACCGTATGTTTATCCCTAAGTGGGCAAAGACGGTGGGCCTGCTAGCGCCGGAAGGCGCGGATTTGACGAGTTGGCGGTATTAGACAAAGTTCATTCAAGTGGCGCGTCCGCAGGTGCAAAGAAGGGATTACCGCCAGGGTAATGCCGCTAAACCCCGTTCTAAAGCCTTCACTAGGTCGGACCGGTCAATTTTGGTCTGGACCACTACTTGGAGGCCGTTATAGCACACAAAAAGGAAGTTGGCCAACTCCTCCGTATCGGCTTGCGCGTCCAACTGCCCTTGCACCTGCGCCCGCGCCAAAGCATCTTCCATGATGGCGATAAACTTGCGGCGATTATCGGCCACAAAATTTAGGGCTTCAGCACAAGTGTTGGCCATTTCGGTGGTAGCATTGACCACGTAACACCCACGAGCGGAAGACACACAAGCTGGGTGTGACTGCTTGGCGGCATTAGCGAATAGTTCGTGGAGGGTTGCCCTAAGGTCTTTACTCCCCGCCAAATATTGTTTTAGCAGGCGGTGATTCTCATCTCGATAGGAAGTCAAGGTCTTATCGTAGAGTTCTCGTTTACCGCCAAAAAAGCGATAAATACTACTCCGGCTGATGCCGAGATATTCCTCCAGGTCACCGATGGACGTAGCCGTGTACCCCTTTTCCCAGAAAAGATCACGAGCGCGGGCCAGTACTTCAGCCTCATCGAATTCTTTGGTACGTGCCATGGTGGAGGAAATTAAACACCTGAGAAAAGGAAGGAATGCGTGAAGGTAAGTGGATTCACGCATTCCTTCCTGGAAGGATAAAGATTAGAGGGTGGCCATACCTCCGTCAATCTCTACTTCGGTGCCCGTCATAAAGGTGCTGCCATCGGAGGCGAGGAAGGCCACGTAGCTACCGATTTCTTCGGCTCTACCGAAACGTGACATGGGGACTTGACTCTTGATGTATTCCCCCATTTGGGCCATTTCCTCTTCGCTGATACCAGTTGCGCCAAGGAAGCCGGTGTCAATGGGGCCTGGGCTAACAACATTGACGCGAATGCCTTTACCAACGAGTTCGGCCGCCATAATTTTGCCGAGGGTTTTAACCGCGCCTTTAGTCGCTGCGTAAACACTGAAATTGGCGAAGCCGAGCTGGTTAGCGATGCTAGAATTCAGAATAATGCTAGCGCCTTCTTGGAGATAAGGCAAGGCAGCCTGCACGGTGAAAATGACCCCTTTTACGTTTACGTTGAACTGCTTATCGAAGTTCTCTTCCGTAATGTGACCCAAGGGAGCGGGTTCGCCGAAACCGGCATTGGCGAAGATGACGTCGATCTTACCGTAGTCTTTTCCTACTTGATCGACAAAGGCGTTGGTCTCCGCTACACTACCGGCATCCGCTACGTAGACCTTGTCAAAAACGTCGCCGTACTGATCGCGAAAATCTTGGGCGCGCTTCTCATTACGACCAGCCGTGACCACGGTGGCCCCACCGGCTTTGAGGGCGCGTGCGGAGGCAAGTCCGATACCATTTCCTCCTCCGGTTACTAAGGCGATTTTTCCTGTTAAGTCAGCCATTTTATTGTTTAATTAAAGGTGATTGAATTTTATAAATACCGTTACTCTTTGTTCCGCAACGGTCCTTTCAGAAATAATTCTCGAAGGCGTAGCATTCATTAAAGTTAGCCCACAAGCGGGTTGACGTTAGTGCCACCGTCGACGTTGTATTCTCCTCCGGTGATGAAGGCTGCTTCGTCGGAAGCCAAGAAGGCTACGAGGTTAGCTACCTCCGTAGCTTCGCCGAAGCGCTTCAGCGGAATACGTTGTTGCATGGCCTGAGCGAAGCCATTGAGTTGCTCTTCGGCCATGCCGGTTTTACCGAAAATGGGCGTAGAGATCGGGCCAGGGTTAACTGCGTTGACGCGAATGCGGCGAGGCGCTAGTTCCGTAGCTGCCGCCCGAGTGTAGGAGTTCATGGCCGCTTTGGAGGCACCGTAGATGGCGGTGTTGGACATACCCGTGTAGGCATTGATGGAGGACAGGTTAATAATGGAACCACCATCGTTGATGATAGGAAGAAACTTCTCGACGGTAAATACGGCCCCTTTGAAGTTGATGTCCATAATGTTGTCGAAAAGGGCCTCGGAAATACTGCCAATCGGTGCAGGTTTGAAAATACCTGCATTGACAAAGAGGATATCGATTTTACCAACCTGTTCCTTTACCTGAGCAACTAAACCTTCGATGGCGGATAAGTCCGATACGTCAGCTACCAAACCAGTTACGCCCAATTCAGCGGCAGCGGCAGCTACGCGCTCCTGAGAGCGACCGGTAATAATTACTTCCGCACCGTCACTTTTTAGTCGTTGGGCGGTGGCGAAGCCAATTCCTGAATTGCCGCCAGTGATGACAGCCGTTTTTCCTGTTAAGTCAGCCATTTTTTTTGCTGGATTTAAGGGTGATTTAATTTTGTAACGATCGTTACTTTATTTCTGTAACGAACATTACAGAAATAAAGTTGACTGCTCAGCAAAAAAAAATCGCCAGTGAGGATCTCACTAGCGATTCTGGGGGGAAGCACGGTAAAGTTTCCGAATAACTATTCCGGCTTTGGTCCAGCATTTTCTCCGGAAGGTCTCGGGCCTCGGTTGCTACCCTGGCCACGTCCGCGGCCTCTACCCCGCCGCTGCTTACGGGCGCCTTCGGCTCCCTCTCTTGCGGGGCGTTCGGATCGATTTTCACCGGAGGATCTATTCTCTCCTTGCTCGGAAGTGTTTTTTGGCTTGCGGCTTCTGTTGCGGTTGTTGCCACCACGACCTCGGCCACGGCTGCCGCCCGAACGGCCATTATTGTTGCCGCTGCGGCCACGGCCACGCCCTCCACCAGAGCGGCGTTCGCTCCCTCCAGTATCCCGTAGATGATCGGGTACATCCACTCGCTTGACTCTCATTTCCATGAGCTGCTCGATGCGCTTAAAACGCTGCCGGTCTTCGCGGCTGATGAGGGTGATGGCCTCGCCTTCGGCGGCGGCTCGGGCGGTACGGCCAATGCGGTGTACGTAGTCTTCGGCATCGCCGGGCACGTCGAAATTGATCACCAAGTCGATACCGTTAATGTGGATGCCACGGCTAAGGACATCGGTAGCGACCACCACCTGAATCTTCCCGGAGCGGAATTCCCGCAGGCGTTCTTCCCGTTCGTTTTGCTCTAGGTCGGAGGAAACATCCTTTACTTTGGCGTTTTTCCGTTGGAGGCGGCGGGTAAGATCCCGGACGGTTTTCTTACGGCCACAGAAGATCAGGATCCGTTCCATGGTTTGGGTCTTCTCCTTCAGAATGTCTTCTACTAAGGCGAGCTTGGCCCAATCGGCTACGTCGTAGGCCTTTTGTTCAATTTTTTCGGCCGGCTTAGAGATGGCGATACTGATTTCGACGGGATTCTTAAGGATATCGCGACTGAATTTCCGGATCTTCTGCGGCATGGTGGCCGAGTAGAAAAGGATTTGCAGCTTGTCCTTTGGCAGCATGTCGATGATCTTGATCATGTCGTTGACGAAGCCCATATCGAGCATCCGGTCGGCTTCATCGAGTACGAGGTGACGTACTTCACTCAGGTCGGTGTAGCCCATATCAAGGTGGGCAATCAGGCGGCCCGGAGTGGCGACTACGATGGGGGCACCAGTCTTCAGGGCTTTTTGTTCTTGGGCCATGCTGTGGCCATCGCGACCGCCGTAGATGGCGATGGAACTGGTCTGGGTATAGAAGCTGAAGCCTTCAAGTTGTCGGTCTACCTGCATTGCGAGCTCCCGGGTGGGTTCAAGAATGATGGTGTTGACCTTCTGCACCGGTTTACGGTTCAGTTTCGTGAGTATAGGTAGTAAGAAGGCTGCCGTTTTTCCGGTACCGGTTTGGGCGACGGCCAGCACGTCGCGCCCTTCGAGGGAAGGCGGAATGGCTTTGGCCTGGATGGGGGTACATTGCTCGAAGCCCATATCATCAAGGGCATCTAGCACGTCATCGGAAATATCTAATTCGTCAAAATAGACGATTTCTTCCTCCTGTTCTTCAGGAGTGTTATCGGGGTGGGTTTCCAGTTATGGTTGTGGCTTGATGGGGATGCGCAAGCCTTTCTTCCCTGGCCCGCGTACTGTTTCATTTGGGTAGCCGGCATTCCGGCCGTGCGAAGATACGATTTTATCCGTAGTGATTTTTTGGGCGCGTCCGCGGGTGCGAGGCTAAGGAACTAGGAGCGATAGCGTCCAGTTCCCAGTCCCTGGTTCCTATCCCCTACACTAACCCCTCCCGCACCAAATCATGTAAATGCACGAAGCCCAGGTACAGGCCTTCCTCGTCCACTACGGGCAGCTGACTAATACTGTAGGTGCGCAATACTTCCAGGGCTTTAATTGCGAGGGTGTCTTTGTGCACCGTTTTAGGATTGGTAGTCATCAGATCCGCCGCCGTAATATCCTGAAGGTTAGTGACGCCGGAGAGCATTCGTCGGAGGTCACCGTCGGTGATGATGCCGAGCAATTGTTGGCTGTCGGTAGCAAGCACGGCGGTGGTGCCGAGGCACTTGGCCGTCATTTCCAGGAGGGTTTCGTGGAGGGGGGTCTCGGGATGCACGGCTGGTCGTTGGTTCTTGGCGTATAGATCCGAAACGCGTAGGTAAAGCTGCTTGCCGAGGGAACCACCGGGGTGGAAGCGGGCAAAATCGCCCGGACTGAAACCTCGGAGCGCAAGAAGGGCAGTGGCCAGGGCATCGCCAAGGGCCATTTGCAGGGTCGTACTGGTGGTGGGAGCTAGGTCGTTGGGGTCCGCTTCGCGGTCGACGGGGGTGAGCAGGACGTAGTCAGCTTGTTCAGCTAGCGAGCAATCGGCCCGGCTTACCATGGCGATAATAGGATTCCCCAACTGACGCGCAAGTAGGGCCAGCATCTTGATTTCGGCCGTCTCGCCGCTTTTACTAATACACAGGACAAGGTCATTGGGCAGCACCATCCCGATGTCACCGTGAATCGCGTCAGCGGCGTGTAAGAAAATAGCCGGGGTGCCCGTAGAATTAAGTGTAGCAACAATCTTTTTGGCGACTAGGGCTGTTTTCCCAATCCCCGTTACGACTAATCGTCCCGCCGCAGCTTTTATCGCCTGGACACAAGCGATAAAATCAGAGTTGATACTATCGGTTAATTTTTGCAGTGCAAGCGCTTCAATTTCCAGCGTTTGTTGGGCGACCTGACGAATTAAACTTGCGTTTTTCACTTAAAAGTGTATTTTTGGGCGCTCTTAGCTCGGCTGAGCGATAATTGACCTGAAGTCTTCAGTAATATTTCGTGGCCGGAAGGTGGATAAAAGCAATTTATCCCCTAATTTAACGGTTGAACGCCCCAGCGTTTTACCAATCGCCTAATCTTCGCCCATATTCCTAATGATTAAACCCGTGTTTAGAGGGTAAAACCTCTTAGCATCATTTGAGTTAATAAGAACCATCCGTTGCCGGAATGAAGTAAACGAGACATAACGATTTTCCCGGCAAAAGTAATAGAATTGAACGGAGCAAAGCGAATCAACAAAATGACCGCGAAACCAGTAGCTAGCCACTTAGAAGAGGCTTTATATCAGCACTTTGGCTTTGATAAGTTTAAAGGAAACCAGAAGGCCATCATCGAATCTCTTTTTGAAGGAAAAGATACCTTCGTGATTATGCCCACCGGCGGTGGTAAAAGCCTCTGTTATCAGCTACCTGGCTTGATGATGGACGGGTGTGCCCTGGTCATATCTCCTCTCATCGCCCTGATGAAAAACCAGGTGGATTCTATCCGCTCCTACGGTGAAAAGGATTCTGTAGCCCACTTCCTTAATTCTTCCCTCTCTAAAACCCAAATGCGGTTGGTGAAGGAAGACATCCGGAGCGGGGAAACCAAATTACTCTTCGTAGCGCCCGAAACGTTGACCAAAGAAGAGAACATTGAGTTCTTCCGCGAATCCAACATCTCTTTTGTTGCCATTGATGAAGCCCACTGTATCTCCGAATGGGGACACGACTTCCGCCCTGAATACCGACGGATTCGGGAAATGCTCGATGAGATTGGCCATAACATTCCCATTATTGCCCTTACGGCTACGGCTACGCCCAAGGTGCAGTCGGACATTGTGAAGAACCTCCGAATGGGCGAGGACCACAACACCTTCATCTCTTCCTTTAACCGCGATAACCTCTACTACGAAGTTCGCCCCAAGGGAAAGAAAGAGTACACCATCCGTCAGATCATCCAGGTCGTTAAGGAAGTGCCGGGAGAATCTGGGATCGTTTATGTACAAAGCCGGAAAGCTGCCGAGGAAATCGCCGAAGCGCTCCGGGTGAACGACGTTAAGGCGGCACCCTACCACGCTGGCCTTGACCCTAAAACTCGCTCCAAAACCCAGGACGATTTCCTGATGGAGGAAGTGGACGTCATCTGCGCCACCATTGCCTTTGGAATGGGGATCGATAAGCCGGACGTACGTTTCGTTATCCATTACGATATCCCTAAGTCCATCGAAAACTATTACCAAGAAACGGGCCGCGCTGGCCGGGATGGACTCGATGGTCGCTGCGTAGCTTTCTACGCCTATAAGGACATCCTGAAGCTAGAAAAATTCCTGCGCGATAAACCCCTAATGGAACGCGAAATGGGTGCTCAACTGATGCAAGAAGTGATGGCCTACTCCGAAACGACGGCCTGTCGCCGCCGTTTCCTCCTCCACTACTTCGGCGAGGAGTACGACGAGGCCAACTGTAACAAAATGTGTGACAACTGTCGGTACCCGAAGGAACGGATTGATGTTACAACCAAAATGGTAGAGGCGCTCAAGGCGGTAAAAAGACTCGACGAAAACTACCCGCTTAAAACCCTCATTGAATTCGTCCTTGGCAAGGAAACGAAGCAAATGAAGGATTATAAGTTTACTCAGCGCGAAGGCTTCGGTGTCGGTAAGGGCGAAGATGAAGTGCTTTGGAGTTCCATCTTCCGGCAGGCACTTTTGAATAATTTGGTCCGTAAAGACATCGAGTCCTATGGGCTGATAAAAATGACCGAAGCAGGAGAGGATTTCCTCAAAAAGCCCGTTAAATTCGAAATTCCCGTTGATCACGACTTCGAAAAAGAACTGGCTGCCGATATTCGCTCCGCTGCTGACGATGCCCGCGCGGTTGTGCTTGATAAAGCGCTACTCTTGGCCCTGAAAGACCTTCGCAAGAAAGAAGCTCGCCGACTAGATGTGCCTCCTTTCGTGATCTTCCAGGATCCCAGCCTGAACGAAATGGCTACGCGCTACCCCATCTCCATGGACGAGATGAAGAACATCAATGGGGTCAGTATCGGTAAAGCACGTCGCTACGCTGTGCCCTTCCTGGCCCTTATTGAAAGGTACGTGGAGGAGAACGAAATTGATCGGCCTTCCGATTTTGTTGTCAAGCAAGTCGCTAATAAATCCAAGAAAAAAATTAACATCATTCAGGCGGTCGACCGAAAAATACCCTTGGAAGACATTGCCTCCGGCAATCAACTCTCTATGGATGATCTCCTCGACGAAATGGTCTCCATTGTCAACTCCGGCACTAAGCTCAATATCGATTATTACATCGAAGAAGAAGTAGATGAGTACAGCCTGGAAGACACCTACGATTACTTCATGAGTGCGGAGACGGATGACCCCGACCTCGCCTTCCAAGAATTAAAAGAAGAAGACGTGACGATCGAGGAGGTAAAACTCGTTAGGATTAAATTCCTGAGCGAGATGGCTAACTAAGTTTCTTTGATCAGTAGGTATTAATTATTCCTTATGGCCACAACTTTGGCCTGGGAATGTGCCGTTACCATTGAACTTTCCTCAAGTGATGCGCTTTGTCCGCCTCGTTAGTATTCGTTCGATGAAAACTACCCCGGTCTTTCTTTCCCTTTGCTGCCTGCTGGTGCTTTCTAGCTGTGGTCTTTTTCAGCCCATCAGTAGCCCAGCGGACGACAGGTCCGCACGGGGAGGCAACCGAAACTCACCTACTTCCTATATCCGTACCGACATCGTTACCCACGCCCAGGAGCTTATTGGGACTCGCTATAAGTACGGTGGAAATACTCCCCGTGAAGGCTTTGATTGTTCCGGTTTTACCCGGTATCTATACCAGAATGCTGGTCTGGACCTGAGTCGGGTCTCACGTGATCAAGCAGATGAAGGCCGGAAAATCCGCCCGGAAGATGCTCGACCAGGCGACTTGGTTTTTTATAAGCGGACTGGCGGTAAAGTCTTCCACGTTTCCGTGATTGTCCAGGCCAACGCCAATGAGATTTGGGTCATCCACTCTACTAGCAGCCGTGGTGTGATTCGGGAAAACATCCTTGCTTCCAGTTACTGGAAGCCAAAAATTTACCAGGTTCGTGACGTCCTCAACTAATTGCCGCCTTGTCGCCGGAGCTCTTGTCGTCGCATAGGCATGGTATCAATTAAGTCAGTAATGTCAGTAATTGGCACGACAGTATTCGTGCGGCGCAGTTTTTCCGTCCCATCAAGGCCAACTAAAATTAGCTCGAAGTGCTCCGGTTGGGGGGCAAAACGCTCGTAGTATTTAGTAGCAGATATGGCGTTCAAAAAACCTTTTGGGCTTCCCTCTTCCTTTGCCGGCATGATTCGAATCACTACCACCTTCCGCTCGGCGAGGGCAGCGGTGCTTTCCTCCAGCAGACGGACTTGTTCCAGAAAAACAGGGTCGTCCTGCTCCGGAGTAAAAAGAAGTACTAGGCGAGATTCCCACCGGTAACTGTTGAGGGACTGTGCATCCATACTGGTCGAAAAAATAAAGGCAGTGCAAAGGAAAATGGTAAAAGCTCTCATACCCACTAAATGCCAGGTAATGGGAATAGGTTTTGGGCGCGGCCGCAGGTGCAGTGAGGGGGAACTAGCCCCCTCCGCTCAAGGCCATCACCAGAGCGCCAAAACTTCCCGCCTCGGCGAACATGGCGTCGTTGTACACATTGGCGCGAAGGCGGAGATTATGGGGGATATCGTTGCGCAACTCCAATTCAATCATGATGTTACCAAAGCCTTGATTAATGGAACCGACATCTTCGTAACGAGCCCGTGGTTTCAGGTAGTGGCGCTCGATGGTTTCTACCCAGTCCTTCCTACTAAAAACGCGACGATCGGAAATGTCACTCCGGTAATTCAAGCTTTGCACCCGCTCTTTTAGGTAGTGGAAAAAGTGGGTGATTTCCTCACGAGAGTACTGCGTTTGGTGGAAGTAGATCACAAAGCCTTTGGAGCTGGGGGTGTCCAGAAAACCCATAGCTTGGTCTTGGCGACCACCGCTTTTGAAGATGGCGTACTGATCGACCAGCCAATTCAGTAAGCGTTTGCTCCCTAGGGTTTTCTTCCAACGCTCGTAGTTGGCTAGTTCGGCTTCGTTGCGCTCGATGAGCTCATGCACGGCGGGTTGTGAAGGGCTGCTTTCTTCCGCCTGCCGGAAAATATTCGTGATGTTATCCCAGAAGGACATGTTTAGTTAGTCTTTTGGTACGGTAGACCTGTCGGTCTACACTTCTTTGGTTCTTTGGTCCGTTCCCCGTTCGCTTCGCGGCTGTCTACGGCGGTAGGAGCTAACTCCCTCTTTGGGCTTGGGGCTTTACGCTCACCTACTTCATCAAGTTAAAAGGATCGCGCTCGGGGCGGCCGCGAAAATTGGTGATTTCACCAGTGTACTTCATTTCTCGTTCTTCGGTGTAGCCGAACTCTGCGTGGGGTAATACCCGGTTTAGTGTTTTAGTCACGA
Organism: Bacteroidota bacterium; assembly: GCA_038750915.1. Lineage (GTDB taxonomy): Bacteria > Bacteroidota > Bacteroidia > Chitinophagales > Saprospiraceae > Neolewinella. The sequence goes on along the minus strand of JBCDGT010000009.1, from coordinate 1,353 downwards.
GCTTAAGCTCTGCTGGTTTGAGGGCGAAGGAATTTACTTGCCCGTCTGTTTCAACTAGATAAAGAGTGGCTTGAGCCACGGTTTTGAGGCCGAAGGGCATTCGCTCGGTTACTAGACCGTACACCCACACGATGGTCTCTGGGGCTTCGCGCAATTGTCGGCGCCAGTAGGCAATGGGTTGTTCGCTCAGGAGACGGTATAACCACCACAATGCGCCCGAGGCCATGGCGCCGCCCACGAGGGGTGTCCACATGCTCTGGGCGAGAAGGCCAGCAACTACAATAAACAATCCTAATACCATTACGGGTACCGCTACGAACTGCTGTTGTCGGCGTTCCCGCTCCATACTTTCCCACAGGGGAGTCAGGCCGGGATGGGTGAGGATACGAGGATCGGTTGGCATATAGTTTATTAAAGGAATATACTGACAAACGGTTGTACGTAAAGCTTAATTAAAGGAGAGAGAATCTTTACTTTTACCAAATGAGACCCTACCAAATTCTGTTCCTATTTCCCTTTATTTTTTGGAGTTGCTCGCCTAGGGCGACCTTCACTAACCCCCAACGTACTCCAGTAGCAAAGGAAGTCAGCTATCGAGACCTTCCGGCTGCAATTGTTAACATGGAACTGGGGGAACAGGAGTGTGGCTGTTTGGTATTGGATAGTAGTGACCTAGTCATGAGCTTGGATTACAATCCTTGGAATGAAGTACGCAAAAACTTTCTTGTCGCCCTCTACACGCAAGTTCAGTATCCCGCAGATGCTAGAGTGAACAAAATCCAAGGTAAAGTGCTGATCGGAATGGAAATCGACGAAGCAGGTGAAATCCAGGAAACCTTTGTTGGAAAGGGACTACTACCTTCGATAGACAAGGAAGCCCTGTATGCCACTCGTAGAGCCGCACAAAAATTTAAGCTTTCTCCGGCAAAACAGGACGGAGCGCCTGTGCCCATTACACTTGTTTTTCCCGTAACTTTTAAATTAGAATAAAGGGAAGTCCTCGCCTTGCATCATCTTGTACGGCTTTGTCTCTCGCTTGAATGGTAAGGTTTGGTTGCCGGCATCACCTTTGCCGGCGTAACCAACTCAATTACCAGGATGAAAAATTTACTTTTTACGGTCTTTGCTTTACTACTGCCTTTTGCACCTGCGGCCGCGCAAAAGACCATTTCTGTTCCCATGAAAGCATCGGCTTGGGAGACCTACGGACGCGGGGTGGAATTCACCACTCACCTCGGCCAGCCAAGCCTATTCATGACCGGAGACAATTCCGCCGCGACAGGAAGCAATATTATCTCGGTGAAAGACCGCACCTTTGCCAACGGTACGATTGAATACGACATTGCTTTCACC
>JBCDGT010000008.1:0-14639 GCA_038750915.1 Bacteroidota bacterium | reverse complement strand
CTCCCATTTTTCATTGGAATGATTTATTTCATGTCCAAGGCCAGGATCAATTTCTTATAAAAACTACAATTAATCTATATGTGGCTTTTTAACTATTACCGCATGAGTTTTAATTAGACGCAAATAATCCTCTAGCTAAAGCCGGGGGTACAGGAATAATCAGCATACTATGAGATTAATTTTACCTTTTCTTGCCCTCATCCTACTCTGCTCTTGCACCTCCAAGCCTGCACCTGCGGCCGCGCCAAATGAAGATGAAATGGATACACCCTACATCGTATTCGTAACCGGTGATGAGGAGTACCGCTCCGAAGAGTCGATGCCGATGTTAGCAAAGTTGGTGGAGCGAGAATTGGGGGCGCGGACGCAGGTGCTGTTCGCGGTAGATTCAGCCGGCATTGTGAACCCCAACGTGAATGATAATATCGCGGGGCTGGAAGCGCTGGATTCGGCCGATATGATGGTGCTCTTCACCCGCTGGCGTAAGCTGCCGGATGAACAGGCTAAGCACATCCTAGACTTTGCCGAAAGTGGTAAGCCCATGGCCGGTTTCCGCACCACTACTCATGCTTTTCTGTACAAAGACGATTCGCTGCGCCAACACCTTAACAACGACTGGCCCACCGCCGTCTTCGGTCAGCAGTGGATCACCCACCACGGCCACTTCGATGATGGTCACGACCCGCTGACGAGCATTGACTTAGTAGAGGGAGCAGATAGCCCGATCCTCAACGGCGTCCAGCCATTTGACGCCTACTCCTGGCTGTACCACGTGGATGGTGGTGAGTGGAACATCAACCCCAAAACCAGACATCTACTGCAAGGCACCTCCCTTCGCTCTAAGCACGAAGCAGGTGGCCGCCTCGATCAGTTCCCCCTCACCAACCCCGTGGCCTGGACGAACGATTACAAGGGTGCGCGGGTATTCTTCACTACCCTTGGCCATCCCTACGACTGGCAAAACGAAAATATGCGCCGCCTGGCCCTCAACGGAATCGCCTGGGCATTGGATCAAGCCGATGACATCCCTTCCGGAGGTTTCGACCCTAACATTATCGGCACCTACGACCCGAATAATTCCGGCTTTGGGGAAAAATTTAAGCAAGGCTTACGGCCGGAGGATTTTTTGAAGTAAGAATTAGGATTTATAGGATTGGGTAGGATGCTTAGAATATTCTAAACATCCTACCCAATCCTATACATTCTAATCGCTTGGCGTCGGGAAAATTTAATACTCTAACTTAGAAGGTGTAAGAGTTGCTAGTCTTTCCTTTAAAGCTTCATTCATCGCTATAAATCCGGCTTTGGTATCTTTATTGAGCTTGCTTTTAAAAAGTGACACCAACACGCCACTAAAGTCTTCCCCGTGGGTAAGGAGTGTTGTTCCATTTTCCTGGTCTCGCAAGATAAAGTAGTGTTCGCCGTCAAAAACGCCGCGAAATAATAGGCTACCCAACCAGCGTAATTCTTGCGCTTTTTTCATCTTTAGAACGGTTGGCTTGAAGCCCATTCCACCTGCCGTAATGGCTACGGTGTTTCCTGCCGCCCAGTCGCCGGCAGCACTAGTGACGAAAGGGTTCCAGTTGGGGTAATTTTCGAAATCAGTCAGTACCGCCCACACCTTTTCGGGCGTAGCGGGGAGGACGATGCTGGTAGTAATATTGAAGGTCACTTTGATCATTTTGTTCTTCACAAAGGTCAGCCCTCCCTTGCCTTAGCCGCCTTGACATTTATCAAGAAGCGGCCTCACGCCTTATTCTACTCAGGGTTTCCGGCGCCATCCCGAGCATAGACGCTAAGTAATGCAGGGGAACCGTATTGAAAAGCTCCGGCTGATACGCCAGTAGGTGAGCGTACCGCTCGCGGGTGGTGAGGGAAAGAAAAGAGAACACCCGATCTTCAAGGGTAGAGAAACAGCGGGCCAAAAACTGTTTTTCCAGACTTTCCCAATTGGGCACCAGTTTACTAATTTGTTGGTAGTGCTCTGCGGGTAAAGTAGCCAGGGTGCAGGTTTCAAGCGCTTGGATATTCCATCTTGCCGGCTCTTCAAAGAATAGCGCGTGTAGATCAGTAACCAGGTACGTTGGAGAGAAAATCCACTGCGTAATGTCTTTTGCCTTGGCCGGGGCCCAACACCGTAAGTGGCCACTATTGAGGAAAGCTAGTTTTGGTAGTCGCTGCCCTTGCCGTAAGAAATAGTCACCTTTTTCGAGTTGCTCCCACCGGAAAAGTTCGGCTACTTCGGGGGCTAAGATTAATGGGATATTTAGGTACCGGTGGAGGAGGCTCAGGAGATTCATGATTAATAATCAAACGCCAATTTCTCCGCAGGCAGACCAAACAAGTGTTCTTTCTTGATCAGCTGTGCCACTTTTTCCGGTACCATTTTCTCCCAGCCTTCCTCGCCGGAAGCGATGAGGCTTAGTACGTTCTTGGAGTAGATGTGTAGGTGCTCGGGGTGGAATTCCGTAATATCAACGATCTGGCCGCTATCGAGTAGGTGCTTGTAGAGGAATTTTACCCCCTCAGGAATGGGGACGTTATGTGCCGTCATTAGGTCTTCGGAGCCTTCCTGCTGGGCGGGGTAAACGTAGAGTTTCACGTTGCGGGTAAAAATCTCCCCGAAGGCTGCCAGTAGCCGCCCATCCTGGTTATTGTGGTATTTATCGCTGATGAGCTGGAGTAGCTCATTGACGCCAAGGACGATGCCTACTGGAGAAACTTTGTACAAGTTGAGGTACTCGATCAGGTCACCATAGCGATCGTAGTTGGAGATAATGACCGTCTGGCCGAGGGTGTTGAGTAGGGTGGCTCGGTGCAGAAAATCCCGCTCGTTCATTTCAGCGCTGGTCTGGAGGTTATCCAGCGTCAACTCCGTGAGCAGGAAAGTCTTCGTAGGGTCGATGTCCTCCGATTCCCGAAACTGTCGGTAGCCAGCCCGCAACATATCTTCATTGACTAGGGTCGCCGGCCGGAAGCTGCCCCGTACTACCATCACCGACTTCCGGTAAAGAAACTCACTAGGATGAATACTACGTCCTCGAGGGTCGAACATCGTTATGTCCGTAAGGCCATGCTTGACCAACCAGAGGCTCAGCAGGCGATTATCAACCGTAAAGTCGGCCCCCTCCAGCACGATCATATCGATGGCTACTCGCCCCTTCAGCCCGTCAAGAAGGCTCAGTACGAGGGTTTCAGGGTCATTCTGGTAATTAAAAGCAGCATAGATCATGTTGACGCCTAGAATACCGATGGCTTGCTGCTGCAGTTGGTTGTCGTTATCGAGCATCCGCACGTGCAGCAACAAGTCGTTGTGGGTGCTGGCGGCGGGGTGAAGTTGAAACCGCAGCCCCAGCCAGCCGTTACCGGGAATAGTACGGCTGTAGTTGATAGCAGCTACGGTATCGGCAAAAACGAAAAAACAGGTATCCGGCCGGTCATGGCGGAGGCGGTCTACCATTAGCCCGTATTCGTGATTTACCATCTTATGGATGCGGCTCTCACATACGTAGCGGCCGCTGGGTTCTACGCCATAGATCTGATCGGAGTACACCTTATCGTAGGCGCTCATCGTTTTGGCGATGGTCCCAGCGGCGGCACCTACCTGGAAGAAATAACGGGCCACCTCCTGGCCAGCACCGATCTCCGCAAAGGTGCCGTACACCTTGGGGTTCAGGTTGATCTCCAGCGCCTTCTGTTCCGTTTCGAGTAACTGTCTTTGGGGCATATTATAGAATGATAGTAGGTAGTAGTGATAGTATGATAGTACCTACCACTAAGGCGGAAACAGAGCTACAAAATGAGGACGAATACAACCCATGCTTGAGCATTTTTCATCGGCAGTGTCTCTTTAGTCGTTGCAAACGCTAAAGTGCTCTTCCGATGTATAAATGCTAATGTAAGGCTTTCCCGCCTTCCAGCCGCTGGGGAAGATCGTATCTTAGCCCATCCATGCTACGCCAGCTCAAACAAAGTAGTCCCCAAGAACCCTCCGCCACCGATGCGGACCTGCTGGCGCGTTTTCAGCAAAGCCAAAAAGGGGAAGACTTACTACCGCTGTACGAGCGACACGCCGAACTCATTTACGCCCTGGCACTACGCTACCTTGGCACCCCCGAGCGGGCGGAAGACGCCGGTATGGACCTATGGGCCATTTTACTGGATAAGCTGCCAAAACACCAAATCACTAATTTCCGTTCTTGGTTACAAACCACCGTGCGGAATCACTGTCTGATGCAGCTTAGGCGTGAAAAGCGTGATCCGCTACAACAAAATGATGGCAGCGAACTTATGCAATCCGATCAGCTCCAGCATCTAATGAGTGCATCTGATCTTCAAACCAATCCCGATACCCGTCCATTATACCATTGCCTTAAGCAGTTGAAAGAAGAGCAAGCTCGCTGTATCCGGCTGTTTTACTTGCAAGAAGGCGAGAGTTACCAGACGATCGCCGAGCAACTAGACTTGAGCGTTGGTAGCGTACGGTCTCACCTACAAAACGGCCGCCGCAACCTTAAAAACTGCCTGGAAGGGCAGGAAAACGAAAACGAATAAATTGTCCGCCAAGTACCAAGATACCGCTGAACTACTGCGCCGCTACCTAAACGGTGCTATCACCGCCCCAGAGGAGGCGGAGTTGGAGCGACGTGCCCAAACGGACGAAGTACTAGCCGAAGCCCTATTGGGCCTAAGGGCAATGCCTGAGGCGGATCACACCGCTCGCGTAGCCTGGATGCGCATGGGGGCCCGGAGGCAGGTGGTCACCAAGCCCGCCGAGCGTGTGCAAGGAAAGGATAAAAAAAACCGGCCAGAAAGCTTCCGTAGGGTCTTTTACGCGGCGGCGGCTATGGTAGCCCTTTTGGTCATTGCCGTATTCCTATTGCCACAGTTCACCAGCTCATCGGCCGGAGACCTGGCCATGGAAATGGAACCCACCACTACCGAAAACTCTACGCCAGTACCTCCTACCAAAGACCTTGAAGATGATACCCCGGGGACGGATCAGGTTTCTGAACCAGCGCCAACAGTAGCAAGCCCCGACGCCGCCGGAACAACAGCTCCCTCCCCCATTGCTGTTAAAAAAGAAGCATTGCCCCCGCGGCCGCGCCCAACATCTCCCGCCGTCGTTACTGGTGAGTTGCTGGAAGAAGAGGTTCCCGCCGAAGAAATTACTACTGCCGGAGCTCCACTACCGCCGGCACCTCTACCAACCCCCACCGTCAGCCAACCGGAACTGGCCGACAACGGTTTGGAGGAAGAAGCCGCCGAAGCCTACGCAGAAGCTGAGCGGAAGGTCAACGAGCGCCGCCGACAATCAGCTGCCTTCCGAGAAGAAATGGCCGCTGCCAATGATGGGAAAAAGGCACGGTTGGTTATAGGTCGAATAACCAACGAGAACGGAGCACCCATCGAGAATGCGCTGATCCGCCAACCCGGTTTACCCCTAGGGCAACGAACAGACACCAACGGCATTTTCCGCCTCGAAGTAGATGCGGTAGCTTCCATTCTGGAGATTTCCCATCCGAAGTATGATGAGGAGAAAATTAACCTCAAGAATTTTACCGAAGACCTCCAAATCGTACTCGAAAGAGAAAACGGTGAAGATCGGACGGAATGGTCCGAAGCCTGGTCTGTCTCTCGGGTCCCCATTAACACGGGGCCTGGTTACGCTTTACCCGAGGAGGGGTATAATGCCCTACGCAAGCGAATTGAAGAGAATAAGCCAGCGGACCTTCCTACTGGAAAAGTGAAGTTGAGCTTCCTTGTCGATCCCGATGGCACCCTTAGCGACTTTGTCTTTCGGGGAAAGCCCGACCAGGCCACCATGGATTACGTCGGGGAAACGATCATGCAAACCTCCATTTGGAACGTAGTCAATGGGGAAGAACCGGTCAGGGTTTACTTCAAAGTAGTATTTAAGGAGTGAGCTACCCATACAAACGCGCTACCACGCTGCGATAGGTTTGTCCAACGGGCACCCTCCCCACCTGAAGCACCAATTGATTCCCTTCAATGTGATGGATTTTGGGTAGGGAGACGATAAAAGATTTGTGCACCCGTAAGAACTGATCGGCGGGCAACAAAGCCGGATAGTTAGAAATACTTTCGTGGCATACAATCATCTTATCCAGAAAGTGGATCTTAGAATAATTGCCGTAGGCTTCGATGTACTCAATGTCGTTGCTGTCTATCTGGTAATATTTTTTATCCCCTTTGATGAAAAAACGGGTGTGCTCGACACTCGCTTGTACGGGCGTAGTGCCCTGGTTGGTAATTGCTTTATTAATGGCCTTAAGCAAACGATCAAAACCGAAGGGCTTAAGTAAGTAATCAGCCACATCCAGTTCAAAACCTTCTAGGGCGTGTTCTCCGTATGCAGTAGTGACAATCACTCTTGGTGGTTTGCTTAGGGTTCTTAAGAAATCGAAGCCCTTTAACTTAGGCATATTAAGATCCAGGAACATGAGGTCTACCGAGTGCCGGCTTAGGTACTGGATGGCCTCCAGTGCGTTGTAACACTGGTGTTTGAGCTCTAAATGAGGCAGCATCCCGCAATATTCTTTGAGGAGGTCGTGGGCGAGGGGCTCGTCGTCTACGATGAGGTAGCTAATCATTAAGCAGGAGGTTTAGTTCAGCGCGGTAAACGCCTTGGTTGGCGATGGTGGAAAGGGTAAATTGTTCGGGATAGGTCAACTCCAGGCGACGGCGCAGGTTAGCCAGCCCTATCCCCGGCGGAGTGGCGGACTCAGCCGGATCATAATTATTTTCCACCCGGAATACTATCCGATCGGCGGTGGCCGCTAAATCCAGTTTGATGTAAGCCCCCTCCATCAGTTTCTCTACGCCATGTTTGAAGGCGTTTTCGAGTAGAATGATGAACAGCAAGGGAGCAACCAGCACCCCTTCTTGACAGTGGTGCAGGAAGTCAATGTCAACGGAAGTCCGGTGGCGAATCCGGTTGAGCTCAAGGTAAGACTTTAGGTAGTCGACCTCCTCCGCTACCGGCACTAGGTCTTTCTTTCCTTCATAAATGGTATACCGCATCATTTTACCCAGGGTGAGTACCACCTCCGGTGCCTGCGGAGACTGGGTAACGGTCAGGGAGTGCAGATTGTGCAGGGTATTGAAAAAAAAGTGGGGGTTGATCTGTGATTTAAGCATCGCCAGTTCTGCCTCCGCCTTTTCGCTCTTCAAGCTCTGCAGCCATCGCCACTGATCGTAAAGCATCAAGGAGACCAAGAAGGGAATGGGTAGGAAAAATAAGGGAAGGAAAATGGCCTTATGGCTAAAATAGGCATCAGAAAAATCCAGCAATAAACGAGCCCCCAGAAAATAGCTAAAAACCAGGAAGTAAAAACCAACTAGAAAGGAGCGATATTTAGCGAAGAACTGCGGTGCGATCGTGGCAAAAGAAATGATACTACCGACAACGACTAAGAAAATGGTGATAGGGTTATCGGGGATTCCCGCAAGCTCGTCCGCAAGCATCATGAGCCAAGAAATCAGCAAAAGGCCTAATACCTTAAGGAGAAAAGTACGATTCTTCCAGAGGAGCTCCAGATGATAAAGTAGCAAAGAACCTACCAGCCACCAACAGCTAAAGATGATGAGGTTTTCCATTACTTCACCAAAATCAATCCGGATGCGACCAGCCAGCTGCAAGGCTATCATGATCATAACCACCAGTGGAAAACTGAAACCAGCCGCCTGCCAGGGAGTGAGTTGTCTCTTCATACCTCAAAATTAGGTTGGTGGAAGGCAGACTGGAACTAAAGCGGCCAAACGAGTCTAAAAATGCCATCAACACCTTCTTTTTTGCCACCAATTTGAGCTTGAATGGAAAGCGTGGTCTTTGGTGCCAGAAACGCTGTTGTAGCCCCTTTTTATTCGTTGCTTATTAGCTAACCGGATAGTTTCGTAATCAAATGATACTAACACTATTCCGCTTCGAGCTTTCCTACCAATTCCGGCAGCCTTACTTGCCTCTATTTGCCCTGCTCTTCCTCGCTTTGGGACTAATGACCGGCCGCCAGGAGTTGGGGGAAGCCGGGGTAGCCTTCAACGCCGCCTACCGCATCACTTTCCTTAGTGGCACCCTGAGCCTCTCCAGTGTTTTCATCATTATGTTTGCCGTCGGTACAGCAGTACAGCGTGATCGCCGCTACCAGATGGAGGAAATCATCTTCAGCTCAGGCTTGCGCAAATGGCAGTTTTACTGGCTCCGATTTGGTGGCGCAGTTCTGTGTAGCCTGTTGGCCATTACGCCTTTCTTGTTGGGCTTCTGGATTGGCATTTCTTTTAGCGACCTAGCGGCTTCCCGGGTAGCTCCTTTCCGCTTTATGAGTTATTTCTGGCCCTGGTTTTGCTTGTTCCTGCCCAACGTCTTTATTTGTTCGGCTTTGATTTACGTGGCGAGCGCGCAGGTGCGGGGCCCGTTGGTTCCGTACGTTGTTGCGGTCGCGATTTATGGCGCCTACTGGTTGGGGGCCGTCTTTTTGAACTCTCCTCTGCTAGCGCAAGCCGCAGTAGCTGATCCTGAAAACATGGCGATAGCAGCCGTGGCGTCCCCTTTCGGCCTAGCGGCCTTTTTCGAGCAAAGCCAGTACTGGACACCAGCGGAGAAAAACGTAAACGATCTGCAACTAACGGGCTACTTCCTGTGGAACCGGTTGCTGTGGTTTGTTATCTCAGCCGCCGTATTGGGGTTTGGCTATCACCGGTTTCGCCTGCAGCTATCTAGTCCTAAAAAGAGCAACTCCTTCCGTTGGTGGAGGATTGAACGCTATTTTTCACCTAAGAGTGTTACTCCATCCCCTCTCCAGCCGGAGGCGGTTTGGAGGGGGTTAGGGAGAGGTCCCTGCTTCACCAAGGGTCACCAGTGGCGGGCTTTTACTAGCAGCCTACGTCGAGAGCTAAGCTTCATCTTTGGCCACCTTGCGTTTCTGGGCATTTATGGCTTTTGGCTCCTGGTGATCGTTAATGAAATTTACAATCGCGTCACGACTGGTGGAGACTACCGAGAGGGCTTATACCCAACGACTAATCTGCTGATCGAACAACTCCTCACCCCACTTCCTTTCTTTGCGCTGATCCTGGTCATCTTCTACGCCGGAGAACTAGTGTGGCGGGAAAGAGAACTTAAGCTAAATAGTATTACCGACGCACTTCCGGTAAGTAATCTTGTCTTTTTTGGGTCGAAGCTTGGCGCCGTCATTATCCTCGCTTTTAGTTTATTAGTTGGGGCCTTATGCGTTTGTCTTGGCTACCAACTGCTTGACGGGGAGGTCGCCATTCAAGCGGGCGTTTATCTGGGTACGCTTTATTACCAAGCGGGCCGGCTCTTGTTTTTCGCAGCAGCGGCCGTTAGCCTCCATGGCTTTGTACGCCATAAATTCTTGGGGATGTTATTCGGCCTCCTAGTGCTCATCCCTTTCGCTACCCCTGCGGGTCTCCGGCTAGGCCTTATTCACCCGCTCTTGCGGCCTGGCCACCTCCCCTCCGTTGCCGCAACCGATATGACGGGTTTTGGTCCCTTAGCCCAGGCTTACCACTGGCAAATAGGTTACGCTTTAGCGTGGGTGTTTTTATTTATTCTACTAGGGAGCCTACTCTGGCAAAGAGGAGTTCGGGTAAACTGGCGCCAACAGTTTCGACACGCAACACGGCGGCTAGCTAGGTGGCAAATGGGGCTACTGGCCATGATCATTGCTCTCTTTGTAATCAGTGTTGGCGGCATTCTTCAGCATTTAAACGCAGACGGACCGTACCGTACGGAACATGAATTACTGGACTTAGCCGAGGATTACGAGCGCAAGTACCAGCGCTACGCTGCCCTGGAAGAGCTCTATCCGATCAGCCTCAGCTATGAGATTGACCTTTTCCCTACCCAACGTGCCTATCAAGTCCGGGCAAAGCATTGGCTAAAAAACAAAGGAGCACTGTCCGTTGACTCGATCTTTCTCCATCCACGGATTCCACTAGAATCCGTGGATTTTCCCGGAGCGGAACTGCTATTTCAGGATAGCTTACACGGTTGCTACTTATTTCGCTTGGGAAAGCCGCTTGCCCCCGGAGACACACTACCTTTCACCTATTCTCTCCGGGTAAAGCGGGGTGTTTTTAATGGGAGACAAGATCTAGTTAGCAGCGGCAGCTTTCTCCGGCCAACCGACTTCGAGCCTTCGCTAGGCTACCGCCCTAGCCGGGAAATTGACGATCCCCGTGAGCGGGAACAACGAGGGCTACCTTCGAGGTCTCAGGAACAAGTAACTGCTGCTCACCTGGAGCTTCCTGCCAGTAATAAAATTGGACGAGTCAGTTTCGATTGCATGCTCTCTACCGAGGAAGGACAGACCGCCCTAGCGCCTGGTGATTTGATGCAACAGTGGGAAAAAGACGGGCGGCAATACTATCACTACCGTACAGCCGAAAAAGTAGTACCGCTGCTAGCGGTATTCTCGGGTAAGTACGTTGCGGAAAAGATCGTGTACCGGGGGATCAGCATCGAACATTACTACCATGCCACCCACGAACAGAACCTACCCGCTTCGACTCAGGCGATCAAGGAGGCTTTGGACTATTGCCTGGAAAATTTCGGCACCTACCCACATAACTCGCTGCGTATCGTGGAAATCCCGTCCCATTGGAATTTTGGGGGCATGGCAATGCCAGGGCTGATCACGATGGTAGCCGATAATTACTTCCTAATTGACCAAAGAGATCAAGCGGCCTTCAATCTTGTCGCCAAACGCGCCATTCACGAAGTAGCCCACCAGTGGTGGGGCCACGCTATCATGCCCAAACAGGTAGCAGGTAGTGGCCTATGGCTAGAAGGCTTAGCTAAGTATTCCGAAGCAGTGATAATGGAAAAGTATTACGGTAAAGGCAGTCGGTGGTACCTGGCGGACCAAGCCAATCGCCGTTATTTCCGGGGACGAGCCTTCGACCCCACCCCTGAACAACCCTTGCTATTGGGGGGTGCGCCTCACCTCATCTACGGAAAAAGCCTAGGAGCAATGATGGCGGCCTGCGACCTGGTTGGCGAGGATAAGATGAATACCCTACTACGGGGATTTGTCGAAGTACAGCAAGGAAAAGAAAATTTCGGTCTAACTACCCGAGACCTAGTAGACAGCCTAAAGCACTTGGCTTCCTCAACGGATCGGCCCCTACTAACCGATTGGTTCGAAAGCATCATCACTTACGACATTCACCCAGAAAACGTCCACCTCTCTGAACTACCAGACGGTAGTTACCAGCTGCGCTTTCAGATTAAGGGAGCCCGCTTTGGCCTGGATGAAGCAGGGCTGCCCACCCCCATCGAGGCGGAAAGATCTCTTCCCGTAATGGTATTCACCCGACATCCTAGAGGGGTCAATGTCGATAATAGTGGTCTTTTGTATGAAGGCAAGTTGCCCGTTGGGGAGGTAATTACCCTACGTTTTCAAGAGCGTCCGGTTTTCTTAGGCATCGACCCCTACGGGAGTCGCCCCGATAAAGACCTGGCGGATAATATTGTCCGCTTAACCCTAAAATAGACGAAGATATGCTTTAATTTTCCAGTCCCTAAGCCCGCACCTGCGGCCGCGCCCAAATGATATTAAGAACCACTACGCCCCTCCTTCCGTTACCTCACTAATGCCATTACTGGAGTTTACCGAAAGAGGGATCTACTGCGCCCGGGCCGACGTCTACATCGACCCTTGGAAGCCCGTAGACCGGGCGCTGATCACCCACGGTCATGCGGACCATTCACGCTGGGGGCACCGTCATTACCTGACCACCCGAACCGCAGCCCCGGTGATTCAATATCGCCGGGGAGACATCAATATCTCGACGGTTGAATTCGGTGAAATGACCACCATAAATGGCGTAAAGTTCAGTTTTCACCCGGCGGGCCATATCATCGGTTCCGCCCAGATTCGCGTAGAATACGGTGGAGAAATCTGGGTGGCTAGCGGAGACTACAAGCTGGAGGACGATGGCCTAAGTGAAGCCTACGAGCCCGTAAAATGCCACCATTTTATCACTGAATCCACCTTTGGCCTACCCGTTTATCGCTGGCAACCGCAGGAGGTGGTTTTTGCGGACATTAACGCTTGGTGGCGGGCCAACCAAGCCGCTGGCAAGGTAAGCCTACTCACTGGCTACGCCCTGGGCAAAGCCCAGCGCTTGCTCTGCGGACTCGACACTAGTATCGGTACCATCTACACCCACGGGGCCATTGAGAATACGAACGAGGTGGTTAGGCGGCAAGGTATCGACCTGCCCCCAACTACCCGGGTGAGCCCGGCAATCGATAAAAAAGAGTATCCCGGAAACATCGTAGTCACTACGCCCGGTTCTATCGGCCAGCCCTGGGTAAAAAAATTCGGACAAGCCAGCGTGGGTGCCGCCTCGGGCTGGATGAGTCTCCGCGGGGCCCGCCGCCGGCGGGGTGCAGATCGCGGTTTCGTCCTCAGTGACCATTGCGATTGGCCAGGCCTACTAACGGCCATCAAGCTGACGGAAGCAGAAAACATTTACGTCACCCACGGCTATACAGCCATCTTCAGTAGGCACCTCCGCGGACTGGGGCTTAATGCCGTCGAGTTAGAAACCGAATTCGAGGGAGAACTGGCCGAAATGTCTACTACTAACGAAACAGAGAGCGAATGAGACACTTCGCCGAAATGTTTCGGGCGCTGGATCGGACCACGAAAACCAACGCAAAAGTTGCCGCCTTAGCGGAATACTTCCAGCGGGTGGAGGATCAGGATAAACTTTGGACCATTGCCTTGTTGAGTCACCGGCGGCCCCGCCGGACGGTCAACTCTAAACTACTCCGCGCCTGGGCGGCCGAGTATGCCAACATCGAATTGTGGATATTGGAAGAAAGTTACCATGTTGTGGGCGACCTGGCCGAAACTATCGCGCTGGTGCTCCCGCCGCCAGAAAGTGATAGTGATCAGACCCTCACCTATTGGATTGAGCAGGTGCAGCGATTAGGTAAACTAGATGAGGAAGGGAAAAAAGAAGCAGTAGTCGCGGCGTGGCGAGTCTTGGACACCACGAAGCGCTATTTGTTCAATAAACTGATCACCGGCGGCTTCCGGGTAGGGGTGAGCCAAAAGCTGATGACTAGAGCACTTAGCAAAGCAACCGGAATCGAAGAAACGAACCTGGCCCACCGCCTGATGGGCAATTGGACACCCGATACTACTTCCTTTGCCGAGCTTATTCACAGCGAATCTGCCACCGACGATATTAGCCGCCCTTATCCCTTCTACCTCGCTTACCAACTAGAGGTAGCGCCCCAGGACCTGGGCCAACCCGAGGAATGGCAGGCGGAGCACAAATGGGACGGTATCCGTGGCCAGCTAATCGTACGAAAAGGAGAGCTTTTCGTCTGGAGTCGAGGCGAAGAGCTGGTTACGGATAAATACCCCGAGTACACTCCGCTGGCCACGCTATTACCTGGAGGTACGGTCATTGACGGAGAGATTCTCCCCTTCACCGAGGGCCGGCCACTAGGGTTCAATGTACTCCAAACCCGAATTGGGCGTAAGAAGGTCAGTAAGAAATTGCTCAAGGAGGCCCCCATCGTGCTAATGGCCTACGATCTACTGGAGGTAGATGGAGAAGATATTCGTACTCGTCCCATGAGGGAAAGGAGGCAATTACTGGAAGAACTCTTAGCCAAGCATGATACTGGAGGGATCATCCATTTGAGCCCGCTAGTCGAATGGGCAGCGTGGGAGGAATTGGCTCAAGAACGGGCACAGGCTCGGGCGAAGTACAGTGAAGGGCTGATGCTTAAGCGCCGAAACAGTCCCTACCGGCAGGGACGCAAAAAAGGGGATTGGTGGAAATGGAAGGTAGACCCCCTCACCATTGACGCCGTAATGATGTACGCTCAGCGCGGCCACGGCCGCAGAGCAAACCTCTACACCGATTTCACCTTCGGGGTGTGGGACGGCGACCAGCTGGTTCCTTTCACCAAAGCCTACTCTGGACTTACCGATAAGGAGTTTAACCGGATTACCAGCTGGGTTCGTAAGAATACCGTGGAACGGTTTGGCCCCGTGCGTAGTGTTAAGCCTTACCACGTTTTCGAAATTGGATTTGAAGGCATTCGCAAATCTTCCCGGCATAAGTCCGGTGTGGCACTACGCTTTCCCCGCATGCTCCGCTGGCGCAAGGATAAGCCGGTAAAAGAGGCAAATACGAAGGAAGATCTATTGGCCTTACTAGCAAAATATGGGGGCTAAACAATTGTTAAGGAGTGATCCAGCTGCCGTAAATACGGATCACCAACGGGTCTCAACTCATTAGTGTTAGAACATGACAAATACCTGATACTTACATAGAGAAGGATAGATTAATTTTATAAATCCAAAATAAGCTGGTTAATGAAAAATTTGAATTTGAACATCCGGAGCTTCACTTTACTATTGGCAACCATTATGCTGCTCAGCTTCTATTCTTGCAGTACAGCAAGTACCGCTACGGCCGCAGGGCAAGCAAGTAAAGCAAACGAGCTACAAATCGACAACAGTGAGAGAGGTTTTGATGACCTTACCCTCTACCTGAAGCAAATTGCTGGAGTCGACGTAAAAGGAAGCGGAGGAGACGCCATCATCCAAGTCAGAGGAATGAAT
>JBCDGT010000007.1:0-14752 GCA_038750915.1 Bacteroidota bacterium | reverse complement strand
GCGAATTCACTCCCCACTGGCAACATTGGCGTTTCGTTATCAATCAAGGCTTTATGCGTCCAGGGCAGTAAACGTAACCGATTTGCTAAATAAAATTCTCCACGGTGGTTCTCGTACATGATTTGACGGACCGTTTTTCGCATCCCGGCGACTGTCACTGTTGCCGCAAATAAGGCCGAAATGTGGTTAATCATTCGGATGTGGTCCCGATGGAATTCATCAGCTGAGAAATATTTAAGCGTAAAATTTCGTGGGGTACTAGTAGTGACGGGGGTAGTGAAATTAGCCGTCAATCCACCCGACAAAGTGAAGCCTCCCATAGGAGAAAGACCTCCCAAATTATTACCAAAATTATTGTTTCCAGCAAATGTATTTCCGGGGGCCGCTGGCAGAGTAGGAGTGATCGTAGCCGCACTATTTATCTCCTGCTCGGATAGTCGAGCGCGCACCCAGCTCTTGGCCGGGTCAATACGAACGCACCAATCATCTCGCCTCGTTAAAGCGGAGAACAAGTACAAACGAGGCCATGCAGGTAAGCGAAGACTAAGCTCACCAGTAGAACCTCCCACAGTGAACGTGGCGCGGACTTTCCGCAAGCGAGTCAGCTGTGACCACGGCGTGTAGAGCCCTTGTTGCATCCACTGGTAGTACTCATCGGACAGATAGGGATTAAAGCGAACCAAGGGGGATAACACCCGCGTCCCCCGCCAGTAAACGCCGTTGATTTCAAACTCATCGAAATGCTCGGAGATTTGCCCGAAGGTTTCGGCGCCCAAGCGGCCGTAGCCGTTGAGTGGTGTATGCCCAGTCAAGTTCAGGCTCGCAAGTTTCTGGTTAAGGTTCCGGTGCTTACTTGTACGGAAGTAAAACTGATAGAGCTTTGTTTCGTAGCGGCGGCTACGCACATCCGTATGATTAACCTGTCGAGCTCGTCGCATTACGACGTAGTCGCCACCAGCAAAATTAACCCGTACGTTGCGCATCAAATTGGCCTGTACGGAAGGATGAATCCCCATACCATTACCATTAGTGATACCCATACCCGCTAAGCTTTCCTGGAAGCGATCTTGCTGGTTTTGGTTACGCACCCGAATAATTTGTACCGCGTAAATGGTCTCTGGTTCGAGAGAACGAGGCAGGTTGAGATATATCGTTCGTCCGGAGCGATAATTCAATGGCACATCTACATAGTTATCTTCGATGCTGGTTCCACTTGCTGGCTCCGCCAAGGGGACATAACGGGCTACGTACTTATACGTATCTCCACCTCGCTGTGGGTAAAACAAGTAGCCGTGGCCCCGGCTCATTTCAATTGCCCCGCGGTAGTTACTAACCTCCGGGAGGAAGAAGCGCTGCTTGTGTACGGGATAACTGTATTTAACTTGGCTGTGTGGGATCGTTTCTGGCCGGGCGCCCGTTCGGAAACGATCATCGTCTTCTTCTTTATGAATCTGGCCGTTGTTGGGGTTGCGGTAGATAACGTTAGTTCCGTTCGTCTGGTCACGGAAGCGAATTTCGATCTCCGTACGGTAGTTGTGATTCCCCTGTAATACTTCGATGGGTTCCAAACGAGCGGAGTAGCCCTGGTTTTCCGAGTAAGGAGCCTTACAAGCTACCGTGGCCCCGGCTTGGTCTTTGATCGTCCAAGAATGGATGAATGGATAGAAGACCCAGAAGGTGGGAGGGGCATCGTCCGGAATACTTCGTGGTATTTCTAGTCGTCGATTTATTGGCACGTTAAAGGTGGCTACTGCGTCGGTATAAACCTCTACGTTTCCACTGGGGCCCACGTCCTCTAGTACCTGCACGTCACGTAATGGATCGTTCCCAACTAGGGTGCAATCCTCCCCGAATTCAAAACTAAAGGTTTTGCGGCCTCTAATCGCTCCCCCCAGCACACTGTACTGCACGGCGGCATCTCCCGCAAAGTAATTGGGGTTGGGCAGCTTGGCTTTAAGAATAAACCCTGCCGCCAGGCTCACAATCGGGATCGTAAACCGACGGATGATTTTAACACCAATACCCAGTTCCCCCCAAACACCAGCGTAGATTTGTCCTTGTGCCCGCCAACCGTTTATGCCCGGCCGAGTACCCGTTTCGGCGCAAATAAGATTTGGCGGCGCTTGGCTCACGAGGATGTCCATCCCGAGGGCCATCCGGAAATCGAGGTAAAGTGGTATGGGATTGATGCTCGTTTCTAAGACCATCGAAGTACCGAAGGCAAAGCCCTTACCAGTGCGAATGTTACCGGCATCTGCTGACCAACCGTCGTTGCGGGCCCCAAGAATTTCAGCTTCATCCGAATCGACGTAATTACTACCACCGCCACTACTACTGCGGCCGGCGTAGAGTAGGTCATGAAGTTGCTGATCCCGAATAGGAGGCAATTCTACCGGTACCCCGTGGCCGATCATGAGGTAATTATCCAGGCGGAAGATGTCCCCCATACCTGGAATCGTCAGTCTAATTCCTCCGGGATCGTCGTAGGTCCCCATATAAAAATACCACATCGAGGGATCTACGTGCATAACGGCGTGGACCATCCGCTTACTGGCGTCTCGGCCAACGAGTATATCCTTGACGTCGAGGTAGACGTCGAAATTACCATCCAATTGCTCGTGCTGAGCTTGGTAGACGATATCGAGCGTAGCCCAGAGCATTTTGTTATCGCTGGCCCGATCATCAAGGCCCGTCATCACGTAACCAGCACCGTTAATGCGGAAGAGGTTCAAGCCACCGTGGTTATTGAATTCTGCCCCTAACGTAATATCCATATTGAAGGCATCCGGCTTCGGGAAGGTGCCCATGATTAGGGTAAACTGAAGCCCAATGCTGGTTTCATAATGCCTTTCGTAACGACTACTAGACCGCTGTGGTGTATTACTCACGGGAGTACCTTCCTCACCACCGGGCGTTGCTGGTGTGCCGCGTACTGCCGTGGCAAGCTGGGTGGGGTCAAGTCGCATATGGTGGTAGACACCACCACCGATGCCGTAAATGGCAAAACCGGAGAAGATTTGCAGGCCGGGATTAAACTGTATCAATCCATCGACAAGCCAGTAGCTGTAATAATCAGGGGTATCGTAGGCAGCAGTTTCACTGGCCTTATAAGTTCCGAATACGCATTCCAGTTTACCTCGAATCCCCATCGGAACGGTCACATCGATACCTCCGGCAACTTCCTCCACCGTCCCGGTATTTCGCCAGCGGATATAGCCCTTCAGGCTTACCGAGCTGATCGTCACATCTAGGTTGATTTCAGAAAGTTCTACTCTTTCAAGGCGGATTTTCTCGATACCGTTGCCAATATCATCCACGTTGGCGTAGAAGTGCAACATAGCGGCCGCTCCGATACCACCATCGCCACCCATCAGCGTAAGTCGTGGTTTGATAAAAAAGCCCGGATGCCGCATATCGCTAAAATCGAGGCCAATACTATCGATCTGTAAGGGGAATCCCCCAACGGACTTTTGCGGACTTGCCTCCGACCAAGTACCCGTGCTTGAGGCTCCAGTTCCCGTATGGAAATACACATCTTGGAAGCGGATACCGGGCATACTCATACCGGGGGAGGCGCTGCCGCTGGTGCTTTGATTGTTGGCTATGTCCCCACTGATGGAGATGGTCCCATTCAAGCGGGCCTCCACGAAGCTGTTTGCGCCAAGGTGGAGACGGAGAAAGGTATTCCGGGCCAGTTCCAGATTCGCCGCCATGATCGGCGCGGTAAAGCCTTCACGCGGGTCTACGGAAACTCCCAATTCAAAACCACTGGTATTTAGTAGGGCGTGGTACTTCAGAAACTCCCCTTCGTCGGTAATGGGCATTTCTAGCCTTCCGTCCATACCCACGGCAAGATCCCGGTTTTGGATCATGGCACCGTACAGGGTATCAATCGTGATTCCCCAACCATCAATACTTTCTTCCCCGGAGCCTACTAAATTGTAGGCTGCAAACCGGAAAGTCAGTGCACCGGGATCAAAGTCAACGATGAAATTATCAACGCCAAGCGAAGTGGGAGGCCCGCTTTCGTCTAGTTCTCTTGGCAATTGCAACATGATCCTTGGAATGTATATTCCTTGCCAGGTGTTCCGAATACGAGCGTCCGAATTGGTAGCGACCCCATTGTATCCACGTGGATAACTAAAGCCCGTGGGGTTTTCACGATCGCTCAGGTCGAGCCACAGATCAGTATCTCGCCAGATGAAACCATTCATTTCCGGGACAATGAAGGCATCTAGGTGGGCCTGGGCGATAAAGTCCCAACGGCCCGTTTCGCAGAGTTTGAAGCGGAAGCTGGCACTTACTTCAGCTTCCGGGTCGGTCACAACATTGGTATCCGGGAGCATGATTGAACGGTCAAACTCTAATTCGAACTGGAGCTGGGCGCAGACGAAACCATCACAATCAAATTCCAAATAGGAACTCCTAGTAGTATCCGGTCCACCAGACACTTTGAAAACAACGTCGTCCTCCGGATTGACGGAAAGATCACCAGCTAAATGGAGACGACCGTCGGAACCTAGTCCTCCTGGGTTAAAGCACCAATCCGCTACGCCAAGACCGATGGCACTATCGAATTCAGGCAACTGAAGCGCACAAAGGATATCCATCTTTGCCACCGT
The DNA here is from genome assembly GCA_038750915.1 of Bacteroidota bacterium. Classification (GTDB taxonomy): domain Bacteria; phylum Bacteroidota; class Bacteroidia; order Chitinophagales; family Saprospiraceae; genus Neolewinella. The sequence continues at coordinate 10,130 of JBCDGT010000007.1, read as the reverse complement.
CGGTTCAAAGCTCATTTTGACTACTCCAAGGGTGATCTTGTGCCCGTCTACGTCGCGATCAATCCCTACCGGCAAACCGATGGCCCGTGCATCAGTCAGAGCGCTTACTAGGCGAGAACCATCGTTGAGGAAAGCATTGAATAATTCCAGTTCCGTTTGCGGTAGCGAAGGTATTTGGTTACCGAGTGCATCGATCGTACTAGCCAACTCGAAAGGATTATCGTCTTCGGAAGCCACTACCGTTCCGGTAAACATGGCCCCTTCTCCGTTAATACCTAGGCCATTAAATTCGACCTTGATGCGGAGGTTGTTCATAAAAGGAATACGGACTTCTCCTTCCCCCCGGAAGCGACTACCACTACTATTAGTAACGCGCGTCACCTTCATGGTGAACTTACCTACCCTTACTTCGTCATCCACGGCAAGGCTACTCCTTGGGCTAGTACTTGCTGGAGCGGTCATCACACAATTACTCACGCACGAAGTATCCCCCGCCGCCGCCGTTGGCTCTTCGGGAGCGCCGCCAGCACCTGCGCCCGGCGCCCCGATGCGAAACTGCCACGTCGGGCTTGGATGATAATGCCGGCCCGCCGGAAGTGCCCCTTCTGGACTTAAAGGGAAATTGGGATCCTGTAACCAAACGACCCGCCAGTAGTAAGTTCCCGTATCGGATACGGAGAAGGTATGGTCCATTTCCTTAAATAAAGCCGCAGAAATCGCGGAGGCTGGCTGATTAAGATTGCTTAATTCTAAGCGCATCTTCTGGGCTCCCACCATACGGCCAGGTTCAAAGTCGGGAGAACTAGCCAACTGAACGACACAGGCCTCAAAGACATTTCCGATGGTTTCTTGGCCCACAATGGCCGTTCCTTCGGCCCGGATAAGGTCCAGATAATTGGGGATCAGGGTGCCCGGCGCTTCGCCACTTCGCCATTCCAATTGCACACGTCCCGTAGAATCTAAAACAGTACCATTGAATGGACGTCGCAGTCTTGGCGAGGGCATCCCGTGGATAAAGGTCTGGGGTACGGTATTAGCCGCATGGGTAGTACCATCTCGTTCTGTCATGGTGGTATTAACCGACCAAGTATAAGCCGTTCCTGGCGTGAGTGGCCCAATGTCCCTATCCTGTTCGAGCTGTAGGTTGAAAACAAAATGGCTCGCCCTATCGCGCGTTACCGACCGCCCCAAGCGGCGCTCCAGGTAGGCGACGGGGCCGTCGCTCCAAACGTTGTCCTCCGTGCGGCTATAGTTCCTACCGTCGTTACCGCTCAGGTTGAAAGAAAAATCAAACCGGCGATAGTCGTCGCACAAAGGCTCGACCTGGGCGAGGCAGGGAACGAAGTTGAAGGGCAGCGTATCGCTGTCGCGCGGATATACTTCGTTGATAACGTAGTTTGGATCGGCACAATCAGCACCACCACCGTCCGGTTCCCCGTACTGAAAAGTGTGCACTAAGCTGTGTCCATCATTTTCGAAATAAAGCAAGTCATTAAGCTCGTAAGCCGTAATGCGCAGCGCGTACCGATGGCCAACAATTAATTCTGGATCAATGGGATCGAGGCCATATTCGTAGTTAGGGATAAAAAGATCCTCTTCCTCAAAAAGGACACTTACGCCACTGTTCAACATGGCTTCGGCGTCAAGGGCCGTTTCGATCAATTGCTCCGTCATGTCCACCAGCTTCAAGCGGTAGCGTACGTCGTAAACTCCGCAGGTGATGGTCGGCTCCGTCCACTCGAAGGGAACGGTGGGAAATAGGTCCGGATCAATTACCTCGGATTCTGTAGGTCGTTGGATGACCGGACGCGAGCCCTGCGCAATACAAAAGCTTTCCGAGCAATAGCTCGGTTGGCCGTTGAGAGAGATTGGGGTTCTGGTATTAAAATCAAAAGCCCGCAGGCAAATGCGATAATCTCCTTCGGGCATGGCGTCGTCGGCGATGATGCGATCGATTTGAGCGGGAGAAAGCCCAGTTAAATCCGACCGTTCAAAGTTGAGGTTGAGATCCATGATGTCCATCCCCGTAAAGTCCCGTATCTCACCGGGAGCTAGGATTATTGGTGTGGCGGGGATAAAATCTGGGGACATTTCCGCGAAAGGAGCACCATTACGTTCAATGTTGGCCAGCAAGTAGAGCTCTCGTTGTTGTAGGCCCGGGTTTTCGAGGCTAATGACAAGAGAATTATTATCCGCAAGGTCCGTGTAGCTACTTAGCCTGGTCGAGTACGGGGGAATAATTAGCACATCTACGTTTATCCCCTGACCGAAGATATCCGCTGAAAGGGTCATAAACAGCAAAAAGAGGGCGACGGCGCGCAGGTGCCCACTAAGCTCGCCGAACGTGTGCAATGAAGCAACGGAAAAGAAAATCGTTTTCAAATTCTTCATGGTAGATGGACTTTAGAAGTTGGTGCGCAAATGGGTATTGATCCGGATTTCGGAGAAATCGCGGCCGGCTAGTTCGGAACTGCTATCGAGCCAGGTTGCTCTCAAGCCCAACTGACTTTTACGAGTGATGCGGTGGTTCAGGTTGGCATTTAGGCGGATCACTCCACCATCGGCAGTCCCATCGGCTTGTCGCAGAAAGTAGCGCAACCCCAGAGAGGCCTGCCATTTTCGCTCCTGCCAACTTTTCCCTCCTTGGAGCCCGAAGCCATAGTTACCCCTCTCCCCCGTAGGACTATCTTGTTGCTGGGTGGTCAAGCTGGCGCTTAATTTGGTGTTGCTGGCTGTCCACTGTCGACTAAAGCTCAGCTTAGCCACCAGAAGATCGATGGGCAGCCGTGCTCCTCCAGGTCTTTGCACCGAAAGCTGGCGGTAGCTCGTCGTTAGGCGCAGCTGAGAGCGGCCAGCCTCATTGCGGTAATTAAGCGCCGGGCTCAACGAATAGCTTGCCGTTTGCTGGCCGCGACGGAGGGTGTCTTCCAACACCAGCAGACCGTCTTGTAATTCATTTTGGTAGTTGTAGTAGCGGGCCGAAAGGCGGAAGGGGCCATTGGTCCGAACTTGAAGATTGACGGAGCCTACCAGGCGTCGACTAGTAAGATTCAGCAGTTCATTAAGGTTATTCCGTTCCCGGCCGATACGGCCATCGACGTTAAAGTGGCGCTTAAAGAGCGAGACGCCCATCCGCAGCGTAGTCCGCTCAATGTCGTTAAGTAGATACGGCACGCCCAAGCTTTTGTAGAAGGGGTCGACCCGCAGGTAGTCCGCCCCGATTCGGAAGGCACTCCACCGCAGGTCAAAACCATAATCGTGGGCGAAGTGGGCGCGCGTCGTTTCGTTAACGGTGATGAAGTTACTAGCCGCATCCACGAAATCGACGTCCGTATCCAGGGTGTCACGCTCCAGGTCGTTGGTAAGCGCACTGAGGGTACTTTGCCCTCGAAAGTTCAAAAACTCTAGGGGTTGAAATTGGAATTTGGCACCTAGAACAACGTTTTCCGACGGTTCAAAAACCTCTGCGGGTGTTCCTTCGGGGTTGGCGGTAGTCGGGTCGTCCGTCACCTTGAGGAAGATGAGGTCAAAATGATTTTGCTCCTTGCCAATCCCCAGGCGTCCACCCCAAGCTTTACGCTCGAAGGTTTCTAACAGTTCCGCACCTAAAATCAACGTATCCCTTTGCACCAACGGACTCCTCAATTTTCCACGAAAACCCGCCGCTCGCAATATCCCCGGGTTGATTTCCAGGCCATAGCCCAGGTAGGTTTGCCCAGAAAAAGAATACCGCGACAAAGGCAAGCTGCGCCAGCCGAAGTGGCCCGTAATCCATTTGTACCGAGGACTAAGGCCATAGTATTGAAATGGATTACTAATGCTGCCCTGCTGATCACGATAGGTAGCATTGATCGGCACACTCAGCTCCCCGTAACTAAAATTGAGGTTTCCCGAAAGCACGTAAGCCAAGGAAGAGGCACGGGCCGGTCGATCGCCACTAATGAAGTAAGTAGCTAGGTTGGCCCCCAGTCCACCGGTTACCGTCAATTTTTGCTTTTCTTTAAGGATGCCCTCCACGTCCTGGGTGGCCAGTTGGGTGCTAGCCAGTAGTAGTAGCAGCAAGAGTGGAAAGCGAGTAATATGTTTCATAGGTGGCGTTTTCCAAAAAAGGGAATACACACCTTTATGGAAAGCCAGTGGTCCATGTTACACCAAGGGGTTGGAATTTTGGCCTATTGGTTCTTTGGTTTATTGGTCTATTTTACACATCGGAGACGCAAAAATGCCCCTTCCCTTGTGCACGTACGGCCTATTTTCAAAATACCAACAGACCAAAATACCAACAGACCAATAGACTACCTATCTTCGCCCCACCATGCTCATACGCTCCCTGACAATAATTGATCCCGAGGGTCCTCATGATGGCCAGACGCTGGATATACGCATTGACAACGGCCTTATTTCAGAAGTAGGCGAAAGCCTAGCGGCCCAAGCAGGAGAAAGCCTCGTCGAGCTCGATGATGCGCACGCTACCGCTGGTTTTATTGATATTGGTGCCTACTTGGGCGATCCCGGCCACGAAGAGCGGGAAGACATCACCAGCCTGCGCGCGGCTGCCGCCGCGGGAGGCTACGTGGGGGTCGTCTCCCTACCCAACACCGACCCCGTCCGGCAAAGCGTGGCCGACGTTGCCTACCTCCTCCGCCAGAACGGTGAACACCCGGTAGACCTCTACCCTACCGCGGCCCTGAGTCGGAACTTGGAAGGTAAAGACATGACCCCCATGCTCGAGCTACACGAAGCTGGGGCCGTATTTTTCACGGATGGCCCTAAGCGCCGAGTAAGCGGCAGCCTGTTAAAGCGCACCCTGGAATACTCTAGGGTAAAGGATAGTACCATCATGGTTTCTCCCTACGATGAAGCCCTCGTTCCCGAAGGCCAGATTCACGAAGGAGAGGTCAGCACGCGACTGGGCCTGCGGGGCATCCCGCAGATGAGTGAAGTCATCCCCCTGAAGCGAGCTATGGAAATTCAGGATTATACGCAGGGTAAGCTGGTCATCCATTTGCTGTCTACCGCTGCGGGGGTGGAAGAAGTGCGGCGGCGTAAACTTGCGGGGCATAAGGTGTGGGCTACCGTCAGTGCTCACCATCTACAGTTTACCGTTGCGGAGCTCAAAACTTTTGACCCTAACTTCAAGATGCTACCGCCACTGCGCGAAGAATCGGATCGCCAAGCCTTAATCGCTGGCTTAAAAGACGGGACGATCGACTGCATTGTCAGTAATCACGTAGCTCGCCATGGGGAGGAAAAGGACCTGGAATTTTCGTACGCCGACTTCGGCGCCCTCGGCCTGCAAACTGCTTTTCAGCAAGCGCTCCGAGTGCTGAAGGATGATTTGGGCTTAGGGCAAATTACGGCGAAGTTCAACCGGGGCAGCCGCCTGCTTCTTGGTCAACAAACATGGTACCTGCGCCCCGGCGCCCCGGCCTCGCTCACTATCTTTACGCCAAATGGCAGTCGAGAATTCACGGCAACAGCCATCAAGGGAAAAACCCTAAATAGCCCTTTGCTTGGTCATGATCTTCCCGGCAAAATAATCGGTGTGGTGAACAATGGCGTTTTTCTGCCGGCGGGAAACTAAAATCAATAAACTCGCCTTCTATCTTAAAAGTAGAGACAAGTTATGACTTGCCTCTACTTGTCTCTCCAGCTACCTGCTACGTACCTTTACACCATGGACATTAGTGTTGTCATTCCCCTCTTTAACGAAGAAGAAAGCCTACCCGAACTAACCGCCTGGATCGCCCGCGTGATGGAGGCCAATAATTTCAGCTACGAGGTATGGATGATCGACGATGGCAGCACCGACGATAGCTGGAAAATCATCCAGCAACTACAAGCACAAAACGCTCACTTGAAGGCCGTCAAGTTTCAACGCAACTATGGTAAAAGTCCCGCCCTTTACGTTGGCTTCAGGAAAGCTGCCGGCGAGGTAGTAATTACCATGGACGCCGACCTCCAAGACAGCCCCGATGAGATTCCGGAACTCTACCGGATGGTAAAAGAAGAGGGGTATGACTTGGTATCCGGTTGGAAGAAGAAACGCCACGACCCGCTGGGGAAAACCCTACCCTCCAAATTTTTCAACTTCGTCACCCGCACGGTAAGCGGCATCAAGCTCCACGATTTCAATTGTGGCCTGAAGGCCTACCAGCTCAAGGTGGTCAAGTCCATCGAAGTGTACGGCGATATGCACCGCCACATGCCCTTACTGGCCAAATGGGCCGGCTTCAAAAAGATTGGGGAAAAGGTGGTTGAACACCGCCCGCGTAAATATGGCTACTCCAAATTCGGCCTCTCACGGCTGATCACTGGATTTCTCGATTTAATGTCCCTGATGTTCGTCGGAAAATTCGGGGAACGGCCAATGCATCTATTCGGTACGCTGGGTACTTTGATGTTTGTCTTTGGCCTGGGCAGTATTCTATACATCGGCGGCGTAAAATTATATTATTTAGCCAACAACCTACCAAAGCAATTGGTGGTCAACAACCCATGGTTCTACATCAGTCTTACCTGTATGGTACTCGGCACTGTCCTTTTCGTTACTGGCTTCCTGGCCGAACTCGTTTCTCGTTCTAGTGCCGATCGTAATACTTATCTGATCGAAGCGGAATTGGAAGGTTAACTACCTGAAGCCGCACCAAAACAGCCTACATGCCCATCAAGGTTTATGACGATGCCTACTTCATGCGTCAAGCTATTGCTCAGGCCAAGTTGGCCGCTGCTGCCGGGGAAATTCCAGTTGGCGCCGTCGTCGTTAGTAATGAGCGCATTATCGCCCGTGGCCATAACCAAACCGAACTCCTCAACGACGTCACGGCCCACGCGGAGATTATTGCCCTAACGGCCACGGCCAACCACCTTGGGGACAAATACCTCCACGACTGTACCCTCTACGTCACCCTGGAACCCTGCGTGATGTGCGCTGGCGCCCTCGCCTGGGCTCAAGTTAGCCGCATCGTCTATGGTGCCAGCGACGATAAACGAGGCTTTATGCGCTTCGGACGGGAAATACTACACCCGAAAACCAAGCTAGAATTCGGCATCCTCCACGAAGAGTGCGCGGCGCTAATAAGGGATTTTTTCCGGGAGAAACGGTAAGTTGGTCTATTGGTCTAGTGGTGGTATTGTCGGCAAAACTTCGCAAAAGTCATGCGGGCAATAATAGATCAAAGTACCAATAGACCAATAGACTAAATTGCCGCGGCCGGCAGGCCAAGCATACCAACCCTACCCCATATCTCCAAAAGCACGCTGTACGAGCTGCTCTTGTTCCCTTACGTGTACGGGCTTATAGCCAGTAGCGGGAGAGGCGGTAGCCGAACGACCGATGTACTTCAGCTGCTTACCAATAGCCTCATTGTAGAGGAAATGTTCGCTGATGTAGCTCCAGGCACCGGCATTGCGGCTTTCCTCTTGCACCCAAATGACTTCTGCCTTGGCGTAGCGTTTCAAGAGATCCTGCACCTGCTTAGTAGGTAGTGGGAACAGCTGCTCGATTCGAACAATGGCCACGTCGTCTATTTGGTTCTTTTCCTTGTACTGGGCCAGATCGAAGTAGACCTTCCCAGAACAGAGCAACAGGCGTTTAATGCTTTTATGCTCTCCAGCACCAACGGTCGGGTCATCCAGAATTTCCTGGAAGCGCGTGCCGGGGCCAAAGTCTTCTACCGGGCTTACGGCCATGGCGTGCCGCAGGCCGGATTTAGGGCTCATGTGGATCAGGGGTTTGCGGAAGTTCCAAGCCAACTGTCGCCGCATCAGGTGGAAGAAGTTGGCCGGCATCGTAACGTTGGCAACGATCATGTTGTACTCCGCACAAAGCTGGAGGAAACGTTCTAAGCGAGCACTAGAGTGCTCTGGTCCCTGGCCTTCATAACCGTGGGGCAACAAAACCGCCAGGCCATTCATCCGGGCCCACTTACTTTCTCCGCTGGAGACGAACTGGTCGAAGATGGTCATCGCTCCGTTGGCAAAATCGCCGAACTGCGCCTCCCAGATTACCAGGTTATCAGGGCTAGCCGTAGCATACCCGTACTCAAAGCCAAGAACAGCAAATTCCGACAGGAGGGAATTGAAGATATGCATCTTTCCCTGATCATCGCTGAGGCCATCGAGGCGGTTGTAATGCGACTCTCCGTCTTCGCTCACCAACACCGCGTGGCGGTGGCTAAAGGTACCGCGGCGAACGTCCTGACCACTCATCCGCACGTTATGCCCCTCGAGTAGCAGCGTTGCGTAGGCGGTCAATTCACCCAGGGCCCAATCTAGCTTGTTTTCCTTGATGGACTTCTTATAACCTGCGTAAAGGCGGTTCACCTTCTTCACCGGTGTAAAATCTTCCGGCAAAGAAATGAGATGCTGTAAGATTTTTTTGACCCGTTTGAGGTCTACTCCCGTAACGGGAGACTGGGCGAAGAATTTCTCCGCCCAGTGCTTATTTTCCAGCGCCCGCCATGCTTCTTCCGGCGGTTGGTAACGGTAGGGAATGTCCGTATTCTTCACTTCCGTGTGGATATCCTGGAGGCGAGCCTTAAAATCGGCTCCCATTTTCTTAGCATCTGCCTCGGCGATGTCTCCACGCTCTACCAGGCGCTTGATGTAGAGCTTACGTACATCCTGGTGCTTCTTCACTCGCTGGTACATCCCGGGCTGGGTGTAGCCGGGGTCATCCCCCTCGTTGTGTCCGTGTTTGCGGTAGCAGAGCATGTCAATGAAAACATCGGAGTTGAACTCGTTCCGGTACTGCACTGCCATACGAGCAACGAAGAGGACCGCTTCCGGATCGTCTCCGTTAACGTGAAATACCGGGGCCTGCACTACGCTAGCTACGCCACTGGCGTAAACACTGGAGCGCGCATCTTTATAGTCAGTGGTAAAACCAATCTGATTGTTAATGATGAAGTGAATCGTACCGCCGGTTTTGTAGGCAGGCAACTCGCTCATCTGCGCTGTTTCAAAGACGACGCCCTGACCCGCTACGGCCGCATCACCGTGAATGAGGATGGGCAAAATCCGGTCATAATCGTTTTCGTAGAGCATGTCTGCTTTGGCGCGAGCGAAGCCTTCCACAACGGGACCCACGGCCTCCAGGTGACTAGGGTTTGGTGCCAATTTAACGTTCACCTCCTTATCGGCGGTGGTCTTGATGATGGAGCTGTAGCCCATGTGGTACTTCACGTCCCCGTCACCAGCTACGTCCTTGGGAGTTACTCCTTCAAATTCCTGGAAGATGCTTTCGTAGCTCTTCCCCATGATGTTGGCCAGCACGTTGAGGCGACCCCGGTGAGCCATGCCGATCACGACTTCCTCGACGCCATTGGCTGCTGCTTCGTTGATGATGCCATCCAAGCCAACAATGGCGGCCTCACCACCTTCCAGGCCGAAGCGTTTTTGGGCAACGTATTTGGTCTTGAGGAAGTCCTCGAAGCCGACCGCATCGTTGAGGCGGCTAAGGATATGCTGCTTGTCTTTTTTGGCGAGCGCATACGCATTATCGGGTTCGTGCTTTTCAATCCGAGTACGTAGCCACCGTCGCTTGTCGCGGGTAAAGATGTGATCAAATTCGAAACCGATACTGCCCAGATATACCCTTTTGAGATTATCCAAAATCTGCTGGAGGGAGCTTGGAGGTAAGAACAACTGTTCGGCAGCTTTGAAAGTAGTACCTAAGTCTGCTTCGCTAAGTTGAAACTTCGGCAGGTCCAATACCGCATCGGGATCTTCCCATTCTTGAATGGGATCGACCGCTGCATCCATATGTCCACGTACTCGATAGGCTTTAATGAGGGCAAATACCCGCAGCTCTTTTTGCACGTGTTCCCAATCAATGGCTCCACTGGCCTTAGTGGGCAGCGCGCTACCGTTTTTGCTTACTCCGCCATTAGCATTTTCGGAAGCATAATCAAACCCTAAGAAAAAGTCCCGCCAGCTTTCATCCACCGAATCGGGTGCTTGGGAAAACTGTTCGTAAAGGTTCTCAATGTAACTAGGGTGGGCGTTGGCGAGATGAGAAAAATTGCTCATGATGGATTCTGATGATCGACGGTGGAAAACGAGAATCTCCGACCAATCGAAGCGAATTATTTGGTTGCAAACATCCTGGTATAAGAAGGGTTTGCTGG
>JBCDGT010000006.1:0-16007 GCA_038750915.1 Bacteroidota bacterium | reverse complement strand
TCTCGGTGACTCTGTCGGGGAGGGTATAACCAACGTTAACGTTACGTAGTGCGAAGAAGGAAGCCTCGGTCAGGAAGCGTGAAGACTGCGTCCGGACTAGGCCATTGTTACCATTTTCCATCCGAGGTACATCCGTAATATCACCGGGCTGACGCCATGCATTCAGAATGTCAGGATGTAAAGAACTACCGTACGCACCACTGTGCATCATAGCGGAGTAGCCATTGTCTAAAACGTAGCCACCAATACCGAAGTTCGTCAGAATGTTTACCGAAAATCCTTTGTAGAAAAGGTTCGTGGAAACTGATCCGAGAATGTCAGGGACTGAACTCTTGTCCAGGTAAGCTCTTTCGGTCTCCTGCCAGTCGTTAGTGGTAGCTTGGCTGCCATCAGGATCCATTACTGGAACGCTATTGCCGTCTTCATCCAATGAATACATAAAGAACAGCTGGTCGCCGGTTTCGGGGTCAACTCCTGCGGTGTGCAGCAGGTAGAAGTCGTAGCGAGAGCGGCCCTCTTCCCAACGCTTGGAGCCAGTAACTACTGGATCGGGAAGGCTAGTGATTTCGTTCCTCAGCGTAGAAGCAGTTACGCGTACGTTCCAGCGGAAGTCATTCTGAGTAATCAAATTAGCCGTCAGACCGAGCTCAAAGCCAGTGTTGAAAAGGTCAGCCTCGTTGGCGGGGAAAGCGTCAGCACCATTACTAAGTGGAATCGGTAGATCAAAGAGTAGGTCCGTAGAACCTCTGCGGTAGTACTCCAGCGAGCCGTCCAGGAAGTTATTGAACAAGGTGAATTCTACAGCTACGTCATAAGCTTCGATGGTTTCCCACTGCAGCAGCTGGTTACCGATCGTAGAGAAGAAGATACCAGGATTACCAGCGTTGGAGGTTAGTCCGTAGCGGGGCTGTGAGAGGAAGAAATCGTTCAGGTTATCGTTACCCGTAATTCCGTAAGAACCACGTAATTTAAGCCGGTCAATCCAGTCAATGTTTTGGATGAAGGGCTCCTGCTCAAGTCTCCAGGAGGCACCAACGGCGTAGAAAGTACCCCAACGAGAGTCAGTTGCGAATACCGAAGAACCGTCTCTCCGCGCCGAAAGGCTGAGGTAGTACTTACTATCGAAGTTGTAGTTGGCCCGGCCAAAGTACCCTTCGATCCGCTTAACGGAAGTAGCACCATTGATTCTAATTGGCGTGGCAAAGTTGGCAAATTCAAAAATGCCTTCTGCCGTTTGGTCAATACCAAGTGCGTCAAAGTCGGAGAAGTTCCAGTCGGTCGTCTCATGGCCCAGCGTCAGTTCAAGGTTATGCACGCCGCTGATCTGAGTGTTGTAAGTCAGGATCTGGGTAAAGTTTTCCAGCTGTCTGCGGAAGCGGTCTTCGCTGTAACGCCCCGTAGGTTGGGCATCACCAATGATGTTGTTCTCATATTCTTTCTCGATACCTTCGTTGATGTCCCGACCGTAGTTGATGTTGAAAGAGAGGCCATTAATGGGCAGGGCAACATCAGCGTAGAAACGGAAACCGTAGGTATTGTTCAGATCGCGTTCGTCGTTCAGGATCAGTTCCTGCAAGGCGTGACGGCCCTGGTTGATGGGACGAGATCCGATGTTGAATTCAGAGAATCCTTCTCCAGAGTCATAAACGGGGTTGCCCGCCACGTCTCTTACAATATTACCCTGCAGGTCATTAACGAATACCGGGTAAATGGAACCAACGTTTTTCGCAAAACTGAAGGGGTTTACGATGCTTCCCGATCCTGCGGAACTTGGTCCAGCAGCATTGGATACCGTAACGTTGGCGCTACCACCGAGGGTCAGCCAGTCGTTGGCGTCGAAGTCGGCATTTACGCGGGAAGTCAGGCGGTCGTACTCAGAAGTCTGGATGAAACCACCTTCCTCCAAGTAAGAAGTAGAGAAGAACACGCTGTGGTTTTCACCACCACTGGATACGTTGACATTGTAGTTCGTCCGAGTGTTGCTTACTTGCAACTCGTCGTACCAGTTCAGGCTCTGGTAAATAACGTTAGCGCTGGGGTTCAGCTGACCATCCGTACCAACAATCTGATCGTTGGGTACATCGAAGGGGTTGTAGCCCAGGTTGTTGAAGATGTTCGCGGAGGCGAAAGCGGGGTCACCACCACCTGCGGAAGAATTCTTTAAAGCCTCCCACATAATTTCGTAATACTCACCGGGGGAGACTTCGTCATAAAAGGGAACCGCAGGAGAAACCCAACCGTGATTAACGGAGGCTGAAACTTGAGTTCTTCCTTTTCTTGATCCCTTCTTCGTGGTAATCAAAACTACGCCGTTGGCAGCCCGGGAACCGTAGAGAGCAGTAGAAGAAGCATCCTTCAAAACAGTCAACGACTCGATATCTTCCTGGTTGATGTTCTGGATTCCGCCTTGAAACTGGATGCCGTCAACAATAAAAAGCGGCGTTGCGCTACCGTTTAGGGTACCTACCCCACGGATAAAGATACCAGGTGAGGAGCCAGGACCGCCCGAAGCGGAGGTAAACTGTACGCCGGTGGCAATACCTTCAATGGCGGAGATGGCGGAGGTCACGTTCCGGACTTCAAGATCCTTAGCGCCGACAACGTCGGCGGAACCAGAGAATGCCTCTTTAGTTGTCGTACCAAAGGCCGTTACAATAACCTGCTCAAGTACTTCAGCAGAAGGCTCCATGGTAATGTTCAAAATAGAGCTACCCCCAACCTCTACTTTCTGGTTGGAGAAGCCGGTATAACTAAAGACCAAAACGTTGCTTCCGTCGGGAAGATTGATACTGTAAGCACCGTCTAAATCGGTTACGGTACCAGTAGTTGTTCCTTCCACGAGGATACTTACCCCAATTAGGGATTCGCCTTCATCGTCGGTCACCGTTCCGGTAACTGTCTTTTGGGCCATGGTAATACCCATGGCAAAGAGCATTAGCCCTAAGACTAGTGAGAATCGTCTCATTATTTATGGTTTTATTTGATTAAGTTTTGAGTGATTCACTCAAAAATTTGCGTTTAAAAACTGGGTGAACGCACGATCAAACGCCGCTAGGGTCCTTATCCCAGCGGCAATCGTGACTTACGCACTTGCCGCAGGCTCCAAAGAGGAGGTCGATCGGCCAAATGCCTGTTTAAGAAATTTGGTTGGAGTTAGTCTCATGAAAACGAGGTTTAGTTGAGAAATGGGCAATTAGTCATTGACTGCCATAAACGGGGGCAAGCCAAGTGATGATACTGGAGAAGTCCAGTTGGTTCTTCTGTATGAGTATATCGATCCAGACACACCCAACTTTAATCACTGTCAATACTAAATCTCGAATGGTATATATACTACGCACTACTGGCCAAAGGCTACTCTTCGGAAGAGCTGCTTCGTGGCCGGTTCGGGCGTAAATATCAGGGGTTAAGTTTGGGGGAGGAATGCTCTCAAGTAGTCTAAAATCTCTAATGGTTAAACTGAATAATACTAATCTATATCAAAGGCAACGCCCACAAGATAAAGAATGCTGCCTAAGCAGAAAAAGAAATTTTCTCTTAGCAACAAAATGCCGTTTAGCCGACGGAACAGTCGAATCAGTTAAAATACATTCCACATTAATCGTAAGCAATTGGCCACAATGATGTCGTACCTTTGAGCCGCAATTGGGTAGCCCGCCCCCGGTGGGCTTTAAAAGGGAATCCGGTGTAATACCGGAGCTGTCCCCGCAGCTGTAAGCCTCATACACCCTCCATCAAGATGCCACTGAGCCCGCCGGGCTTGGGAAGGCGGTGGTTGGGTGAGGTAAGCCAGAAGACCTGCCTAGTCGCGACATATTTCTTCACTCTTCGGTGCGAAAGAGTAGGATGGCGGGTTTGATATTTGGGCGCGATCGCGGGTGCAAAGATCGGACATAAAAGTAGTGGCAAGCACTTGTTTGCCTCCTAACTTTGCGCTACCTACTATCTTCCTGCCGGTCAGTTTTACCCAAATGACCATCACTAAGCTTTCATTACTTTCCCTCCTTCTTCTATCTGCCATTTTCTGTAAAGCCCAAGTCCCACCTAGCCTAACTACTACCGGGACGGAGGTAGTTGTCACTGGCGCTCGCTACGAACGCCCCACCACCCAAAGCCCGCAGCGGGTAAGCGTGATTGACTCCGCCCAAATAGCCCAAGCTGCAGACCTGAGCCAACTCCTCAATGAGCAGGCCGGCATTGTCATTAATGGTGCTTATAGTAATCCAGGCAAGGATAGATCCATCTTTCTCCGCAACGGTGCTAATCAATTCACGTTAATCCTGTTAGATGGTCAGCCGCTCATCGACCCTTCTTCTCTGGGCGGAGCGGTTGATTTGCGCTTGCTCTCCCTTGATGGCATCGAACGTATCGAAATTCTCCGTGGGGCCCGTTCCTTACTTTATGGCTCCGACGCAGTTGCGGGGGTGATTAACCTGATTACCAAAAAAGACGCTGCTCTTGATCCCTTTCGTTTGCACCTGCGCGCCGCCGCCCAAAGCTTTAACACCCTAGAAGGGAGCGCCGCCATTTCCGGCTCTACCAGAAAACTAAGCTACCACCTTGGCTACGACTACTTCGATACGGAAGGACTCAGTGAAGCCGAATCAGCGCCTGGCAGCAGCACGACCTTTGGCCGTGACGGCGCCACCCGCGGAACGCTGACCGCCAGAGCGAAAGCCCAAATTGGCAAGCATTTTACACTACGCCCCACCCTACGGATTGCCAATTTTGACGGCGACTACGACGCCGGCTCCTTCCAGGATGGCGACAACCAATACACGAATGATTTACTTCACCTCGGCCTCGCCGCCAACTTCGAGGGAAAGGAAATAAATTTTGGACTACTCAGTAGTTACGTAAAAACGGACCGCATCTTCAATGATGCCAACTTCGGCATATCTGAGTTCCTCGGCCGGGCGCAACAGCACGATCTGTACACCGTTTATCAGCCTACCTCAAAAGCAGCCGTAACCGTTGGTACCCAGCTGCGGGGAGAAGAGCTGGTGCGCCAAGACCCCGGGCTCGACAACCTGGACGCTACTACCATCAGTCCTTATTTACAATTGAACTTAACGGTAGCCGAAGACTTCCTCTTTGAAGCTGGTTACCGCTACAATAATCACTCCAACTTTGGTGGCCAGAGTAATTGGTCCTTAGCACTGGGAATGAACACTACGGCAAGTTGGAGTACCCGATTGGCACTGGCTTCCGCCTTTCAAAGCCCCACCCTCGACCAACTCGGTGGGCCATTTGGTCCTAATGCGGAACTTGCCCCACAAGTAGCTACTTCCGTAGAAGTAAGCACCCAGTTGGCAGACCCCAATGGGCGCTACCAAATCAGTCTTACCGGCTTCCAGCGCAACGTACAAGACCTCATCGTCTACGCCACAAGTGTGGAGTTCCCTTTCGGTCGGTACGAGAACCAAAACGAACTGCTGGACCGTGGCCTGGAATTAGAGGGCTTTGCCAAGCTCGGCCAATTGCTAAGGGCCAATGCTTCCCTGAGCTACGTAAAAGGAACCCTAACCCAACCAGACGGCAGCGGAGGAACAACAGAAACTGATGAATTCTTTCGCCGCCCCCGTACAACCGGGAGCTTAGGGCTAACCTTCCAAGCCCAATCCCCCTTCCTGGCCCGCCTCTCGGCCCACTACACCGGAGACCGACCCGACATTTGGTTCGACGAAAACTTCATCGGCACCGAGACGACCCTTGATCCTTACTGGCTCATCAATGCTTACGCCGAATACCGTTTGCTACGGCAGGAGAAGCTCAAGTTATTCCTTGACCTGCGCAACTTAACGGATACGAACTTTGTGGAAGTCACTGGTTTCAGCACGCAAGGCGTGACGTTTAGAACTGGCGTCGCGATTCAGTTGTGATGATGAACGTTATTTATTAGCGGGCCGTTTATAAGCTCTTAAATCGAACACTCAGAGCTATCGGTTTTGTCAGCCACTCTCCGAGGTTCTGTAGCTTATACGTTAAGTTAAATGGATAACGGACCTCGGAGAGTGAATTTCAGCTTGGAGCGGAGCGAAGAGCAAAAATGACCTCCGAGTCTCCAACCTTAGTTTCGCTTTACCAGACTACAAGATCAAATATGTCCTCCATCAAATCTTCGACTTTCAGCTCTTCCCACGCTCGGGTAGTGAAGGCACCGAAGGGCAATCGTCCGGAATTTGCTTTCATTGGCCGATCCAACGTTGGCAAGAGTAGCCTGATCAATATGCTTACTGGCCGGAAGGAGTTGGCCCGCACCAGCGGTACGCCGGGCAAGACGCAACTCATCAACTATTTTCTGATCAATAACAGCTGGTACTTGACCGATTTACCCGGATATGGCTACGCCAAGCGTAGTAAAAAAACACGGGCAAAATGGGAGACGCGTACGGAGAATTACTTCCTCCAGCGGGAGCAGATGATCTGTGCTTTCGTTTTGGTAGATAGCAACGTTCCCCCACAAAAGATCGACCTGGAATTCATCAACTGGTTGGGGGAGTGCGGAGTACCCTTCGTGATTACCTTTACGAAAACGGACCGTAAAAAAGCCCGGGACCTCGCCCAGGTAACCGCCTTTAAAGAACAGCTGTTGGAATACTGGGAGGAACTTCCACCTATTTTTCTTACCAGCGCTGTTACAACCGATGGGCGGGAGGATATCTTGACCTTTCTCGAAACGACGCTGAAAGATATAAACTGGCCGTTTAGTGGTGATTAGTACTACCGCAGGTTGTAGTCTTGTGGTCTGGTAGTACCCGCTCCACCCGACTACTATGCTACCAGACCACAAAACTTCCCCAAACCCTCCCTATCTTTCGACCGTGGTATCAAGTACGATAGACCAACCAAGACCAACAAGCGATAGTACCGATTTCCAGCACGAAGGGAAGCGCTACCTCCCTATTGCTCCAGAAGTAGATACTTGGGAAATCTATAAGCTACACGCCGATCGGGATAAGTTCGTCAAAGCCTTGGAAGAGGCCACCACGGAGCGCATCCTGGAAGACCATGGCAAAGACCTCAACGGTCTCCTCAGCCGGACGCTCTTCAGTGAACAGCGACGGACCAAGGAAGAGCCATGGAAAGTGGACCCGCCCAAAGAAAGGCGCTACTGGAAGCGCTTGGCGAAGATGCTAGCGAATCGATCGTTGGACGAAAACGAACCGACGACTGCAGAGATTGCTACTCGAAATATTTTGGGCCGGGTGGTGCATCGTTACGCGGACGAGATTGTCGGACACTTTAAAATCCCCACCTTTAAGTTCGCCCGGCGTTTCCTGACCTTTTTCTTTGGTCGGCTCTTGAATGCCGCCGACGGGCGCAGCTTCCGCAGTCTTTTTTCTAAAAAGATTCTTCTCCAGGAAAAACTTTTGGTACGCGGTTACGTAGACCACGTCCGAGAATTAAGCAAGCACGGGACTGTCGTCTTCGTCCCCACCCACTTTAGCAACCTTGACTCAATTCTAATCGGGTACGCAATGGATCAAGTGGCAGGCCTGCCCGCGGTCTCCTTCGGAGCGGGACTGAACTTATACAACACCGGCTACACGGCTTACTTCATGAATCGCTTAGGGGCCTATCGGGTAGACCGACGGAAGCGAAATCCGATTTACATGACGGCGCTAAAAACCTTCAGTAAGCTCATCATCGAGCGGGGAGTGCCAAGCCTGTTTTTTCCCGGAGGAACCCGGTCGCGCTCGGGGGCGCTAGAGACTAAGCTAAAACTCGGCTTGCTCGGCACCGCCGTCGAAGCACAAAGAAGTCGCTACCAGGAAGGGCGCGACGATAAGGTATTTATCGTCCCCGTTATCCTGAGTTACCCTTTCGTCCTGGAAGCCCAATTCCTTATTGAGCAACATCTGCGCAAAGAAGGCCAAGACCGATACATCAAAGCGAAAGACAGCTTTCACAGCTTACGATCCATCCTTAAATTCATCTGGGGCGTATTCAGCCAAGGGAACCGCATCACCATCTCCTTAGGTCGGCCTCTTGATGTACTGGGCAACCGCGTTGAACCCGACGGTAAGAGCTACACCAAAAGTGGCCGACACGTATCCACCCGTGAATATTTCTGCGACCAGAATGGTCAGATCAACAAGGACTACCAACGAGAAAGCGAGTATACCCGCATGCTGGGCAATAAGATTGTCGAACGCTACCACGCCGATGGGATCGTGCTCTCCAGTCAGGTTGTCAGTTACGCCGCCTTCGGGATGTTGGAACGCTACTTTCCTGGTAATGACCTTTATGCCCTCCTAAGACTTCCTGCGGAAGACTTCGCTTTTCAAAAAGAAGCCCTCTTGGAGGTGGTAAGACAACTCCGGGATATGCTCTTGAAAATGGCGAAAGAAGACCGGGTGAAGCTTTCCCCAAGCCTTTACGAAAGTCCTGAGACCATCGTGCGCCGCGGCATCAAGAGTATGGGTAATTTCCACATCAACAAGCCACTTCATTACGACCGTAATGGTTTGTTGGTATGTGATAGCTTCTCGATGCTTTTCTATTATCACAATCGTCTTTCTACTTACCGACTGAAAAACAAGATCGACTGGCCCGAAGCTTTACTGATCGACGATCGGCCGGAAGTCTGACAATTCTCGTAACCTTTACCCTCTTTTGACCCTGGCCGCACGGCCCTGGCCTACCTTTGCGTTGCGTAAAACTTGACTTGTCTAGCAATGCTTTGTGCTATCCCCATGGGGGATTCTGCCGGAGGCGATAACAAAAATCATTGCACCTGGGTGCGCGCAAAAAGCCTTAGTATGAAGAAAACGTATCTTTTGGCCTTCGTCTTGGCCATTGTGGCCGTCACCTTAGTGCTTACCGCCGGCGGTGAAGTAGCTCCCTACGCCGATTTCGCCACTGCCGCCGAATCCGGAAAATCCGTAAAGCTCGTCGGCACTCTGGTAAAGGATAAACCCATGGTTTTCGACCCGCTAAAAGACCCGAATAAATTCACCTTTTTCCTGGAAGACCAGCAAGGAACCGAAAGGGAGGTTATCCTTTTACAAGGTAAACCACAGGATTTTGAAATGTCCGAATCCATCGTCCTAACCGGGCGCATGGAAGGGGAAACGTTCATCGCTAAAGAGGTACAACTCAAATGCCCCAGTAAGTATAAAGACGAGGAAAGTTTGATCAAGGATCTTGTGGAATAGACGTGCTGCGCACTTTTAGACGCTTCGCTTTTAGACCGCCTACGGCCTATTACTAGCTAGTAGGAGGCACCTAAAAGCGAAGCGTCTAAAAAGGCTGAAGGCCGCCTAAAAGCCGCGCAGCGGCACCTAAAAGCGAATCGTCTAAAAAGGCCGTGAGGCCGCCTAAAAAAACATGAACGAAGTACAATACATCGGCGAACACCTTGGCCCACGTTACGTGGGACACTTTGCGCTACTCCTAGCCTTTTTCGCCGGCTTGTTGAGTATGGTAAGTTATTTCCTCGCAACCCGGTATCGTGAGGAACGCCTGCGGGGAGGCCGCTGGGGAAGGTTAGGTCAGCTGAGTTTCCTAGCACATGGAGCTGCGGTTTTCACCGTCATTGGGACGATCTTCTACACGATGCTCAACCAGTATTACGAGTACAACTACGTGAGCGCGCACGTCAGTGGAGACCTCCAGCAACGCTACATCTTTTCTGCTTTTTGGGAAGGGCAGGAAGGTAGCTTCCTATTGTGGATGTTCTGGCACGTTATCCTCGGTTACGTACTAATGATAACCGCCCGCAAATGGGAACGACCGGTGATGACAGTGCTCTGCTCCGTTCAGGTCATCATCGTAAGTATGCTACTGGGGGTGTACTTTGGTTTCGGCGATTGGATGGTGAAAGTAGGCTCTAATCCGATGCTATTACTGCGGGAAACCATCAACGCTCCCATCTTTGAGCAGGCGGATTACGTGTCCCTGCTCAAAGGCAGCGGCCTCAATCCTAGTCTTCAGAACTACTGGATGACCATCCACCCCCCTACTCTCTTCCTCGGTTTTGCGAGTACGGTGGTCCCCTTTGCCTTCGCGATTGCTGGCCTCTGGACGGGCGAACATAAAGCCTGGCTACGCCCCGCCTTGCGGTGGAGTTTGTTCAGTGCGGGTATTCTAGGTATCGGCATTCTGATGGGTGCCGCTTGGGCCTATGAAGCACTTAATTTTGGTGGCTACTGGGCCTGGGACCCGGTAGAAAACACCAGCTTAGTCCCATGGCTGATGCTCGTCGCTGGTCTTCATACCAACCTAATCAGTCGGGCGACCGGACAGGGCATCCGGGCGACTTATATCTTCTACCTGTCCACCTTCGTCCTCATCATTTACAGCACTTTCCTAACTCGCTCAGGCGTACTGGGAGACACCTCCGTACACGCCTTCACAGAAATGGGGCTCGAAGCCCAGTTACTTTTTTTCCTGGGCTTTTACTTCCTGCTGAGCGTGGGTTTGATGTTCTGGCGCTGGCGAGGTATTCCTACTCCTGAAAAAGAGGAAAAAGTTAGCAGTCGAGAATTTTGGATGTTTATTGGGGCCCTGACACTACTAATGTCGGCGGTTTTGATTACCGGTGCTACTAGTTTACCAGTGTACAACGAAATTCGGGAGTTCCTTAATCCCGTTTTTGACGGCATCACTCTAACTGACCCCGAAGAACACCATAATCGCTTCCAAATTTGGGTAGGTATTTTCATCGGCATTCTTTCTGGGATTGCTCATTTTCTGCGCTGGCGGGAAAAGGATTTTCGCCAGCATTGGTCTTCCTTCCTTTGGCACACCTTGGGCGCGGTCGCAGGTGCTGTGTTCCTTTCCTGGCTCACCTTGCTTTGGATCGACGCCGGTCCCTGGCAGTATAAGCTCATGCTCTTCGCCGGCTGGTTTGCCGTATGGACCAACACCGATTACCTCATTCGTTTTGCCCGTAAGGATCCCAAGGTTTTCGGCTCCAGTCTTAGTCACATCGGTTTCGGGCTAATGCTATTAGGTATTTTAGCCAGCGGCGCTAATAAACGGATCATCTCCCAGAACCAATTCCTGATGGAAGGCCTTACGGACGATGAGGAGTCCATGCGGACCACCCTCATCCTCATCAAGGATGAGCCGGCCATTATGGAGAATTACGAACTCACCCTGCGGGAAAACACCATTGAAGGCTATAACCGGACTTACTACGTTGACTACCGTCAATTCAATCAGGACAGTACCGTAAGTCAGGAATTCCGCTTAGCGCCCAATATTCTCTACGATAAGAGTTTCGATAAAATCGCTATTACGAATCCCAGCACGAAACATTACTGGAATAAAGACATCTTCACCGTGATCATGGCACTGCCCGAGGAGGAGCAAAGTAGGGAGGCTAAAAAAGCTAAAGAAGACAGCCTGAAGTACCGCGTGTTCCCACTGACGATGGGTGAAATGATCGATTTTAAGGACACGCTAAAAATCCGGCAGCCGGACACCTTTATGGTACGCAACTTCAGCGTTGGCCTGGAAGATTTCGTCCGGGTACCGAAGCACCCGGATTACGTGGCTGAGCCCGGGGATATTGGAGTAGGGGCGACTGTTCTTGTTCGCCGCTCTGCCCGCAGCCCTGAGGTCTACCGGGAGCAGGTTGCCCTCGTTTTACGAGAAGGCCTACTCTATCACTACCCTGCCCAGATCAACGACATCGCCACCCGGGTAAAAATTGACGAAAGTGTCTTTGATCAGCTACTGGTGGCCGAAGAGGATCTCGACTACCAAGAATACGTCGTTAAGCCAGAAGAAACCTTTCAGGTTGGGGATAAATCGATTACCTTCCAGAGGTTCCAGGCTAATCCGCAGGTAGATCATTACGCTCCGCAGGAAGGCGACATCTCAGTAAGTGCCGTACTGGACGTAGTAGCCCAAGATGGACTGAATGGGCAATTACAACCCGTATTCATTATTCGTGACAAGACCCCCAGTAGAGTTCGAGACGAACACCGGGCCCTGGGCCTCTTCGCCAACCTAGTCAACCTCAACCCTGAAACTAGTGAAGCTACCCTGTTGATTGCTCAGGCCCCACCACGTGGCGACCTCCAGGTTCCCATAGCAGTAGCGACCAACAGCTCCCGTTCCGATTGGGTAGCATTACAGGCCATTGAATTCCCTGGGATAAACCTGTTCTGGGTCGGCACCATCTCCATGATGATCGGCTTTTTAGTTAATCTGGTACTGCGTTTACGGATGAAGCGAGCTAAGGTAATAGAAGGAGTTTAACACCAAAAATTTCGTCCTACCTAGATGCATAACGGCCTACTCCATCCGTTCGCTAGTCTTAAGTATAAACAGCCGTAACGTATAAACACCTTATCTACTCCGAATAAAGATCGCTTGTTTAAAGAGAGTGGACCACCTGGTCCATTTATGTTTAATTTTTGTGGGCTAGTGAGAAGGTTGATCACTTTTCAATTGTCGACCTGGAAGTCGGACATTCTTTTTGATGCATAGCCCCACCTCGGGGCCATAAAGCAAGTTAACCGTCGATTTTGCACTCCTAGCGCGTATGCAGCGACCAAAGAATCGGATAAAGGTTTTCCTCCCGTAAATGCATTTCGTGGGCAACGACGGAGTATCCCCTGTCCTTCACCAGATAAGAAGTTAGGTAGTAAGGGGGCTGATTGCCGTTATGGTGGTTCGTAAACTTGTATTTAAACTGGGCAATGGTTTTCCCCTCGCTGGAATTGATCGAACTGGTAATCTTTTCCACGATGAGTAAGGAATCACCGGCTAGACTACCGTATTGGCTATCCAAGTAATTCGCAAAGACGGTAGCCGATTGCTTATTAAGGGGCATCTCCGGGACATTAAGAATGATGACCCAATTGAATTTGGAAATGGTATCGTAAAAGATGTCGATCTCTGCATCTTGGAATTCCATGCTGCTCAAAATGCCATCGAACTGAGCTTGTTGGACCGAATCAAGCAGGAGGTTGGCAAGGTCCTGCTGATACCGCCCTTTATTGGTGCGTAGATAGTTTTCAGGCATTTCGAGAAAGATACTCTCTCGCTCCAATTGTACCCGGCGAGTGATGTCCGTATTCAGGGTCATCTGTTCGGGAGGGCCGCAACTGAAAAAAAGGAAGGGCAGCACAATGAAAACACCAATGGTGAGCAACTCTTTAAGGGGTGGGTGGGGCATTGGAAAGTTGAAACACTAATGGAGTAATGAAACCAGAAAGCTTCCCTAAAAATTGTTGCTATCCACGTAGAATAATTATGGAAATCTATTCACGTTCTGCAAAGGGTACGATTGTTCCTTTTTCTACGTAATTCTTCAAGCCTTGAAGCAAGATGGCCCAACAAAAGGATGACCGTTTGAAGTGCGCATTACAAGCCGGCCAACCACGGTGCCAAAAAGATAATTGGGTTCGGCCTCCCTCCACTTCGCTAAGGTCGAAACCAAAGGAGGTAGGCGTCCAGTCGGGGTCAGCCGCTGTCATCCGTACGTGAAAAGCTTCATTTGGGATCACCTTAATGACCTCGCCGTACCAATCATATTCAGGGCTAAAGAAAAAGTTATAAGTAGCTCCTACTGCTGGCTCACCTGTACAGCGAAAAGGCCACCAATTTACGAGCTGCTCAGAAAGGGAAACGGCGGCAAAGAGTTGACCTGTAGGCGCTGCTACAACCAAATCGTGGTAAATGGCAAAGCCAGCATTTTTATTAGTCAACTCAGACATGCTGATCAATTAGTACGGGATTGCCATCCGGGTCGATCACCACGAAACTAGCCGGACCTTTCGCCGCCGCAAAAGTTTCCTGTTCTAGAGCTAAGCCTTTACTTTTAAGTTCATCCCGAATGGCCCGTACGTCCGTAAAGTCCGCTTGAGTTTCGGCATTCTCATTCCAACCGGGATTGAAGGTTAGGATGTTGTCTTCAAACATGCCCTGGAAAAGCCCGACAAGGGCATTTCCGTTTTTCATGATGAGATAGTTCCTGTTCATGTCTCCGCCAAAAACAGAGAAGCCCAGGGTTTCGTAAAAATCTTTAGAAGCCTGGAGGTCTTTGACACTGAGGCTAATGGAAAAGGCGCCGAGATGCATGGGAGGGAGTGGTTAGTGGTTGGTAATTAGTAATTGATAGTTCAAATATAAAACATTTTGTTTTTATTATCAAATTATCTTACATTAACGCAAGAATTTGACATCAGCTTTTAGTGGCCCACCGAGGGTTTGCAGCGAGAATCTTTGCATAAACGGGGCATTCTGGGTCATGTGCTCCAGGCAAGTAGCCTGTACTCATCAGGAATTCATTGGTAATCTCGCCACCAGTGAACTTGAAGTGTTTCTTGAAAAGTTTGACCCACGCTGCTTTGCTGAGTGGATGATGGTGGTCTAACCAAGCCAAGAAGGAATCGTATTCTTCTTGCAGAGAAAGGATCACTTGGGCATTATGAATAGCAGCGTTCACTTTCAGTTTATTGCGAATTATTCCAGCATCGTTCAGGAGTCGTTCGCGGTCTTTCGAAGTGAAATTGGCAACGGTTTTAATATCAAAACCAGCATACGCCGTCCGGAAATTATCTTGCTTCTTCAAGATTGTCAGCCAGCTAAGGCCCGCCTGATTGATCTCCAATAAGAGCCGACCAAAGAGTTCGTTGTCATCAGTGATCGGGAAGCCGTACTCCAGGTTGTGATAGCGAACGTGCGGATGGTCGGGCTCCAAGGTGAGAATGAGGGCACAGTAGGTATTGGTCATGGAGGTTGGTCTTTTGGTTCTTTGGTCTGTTCTAGTGGGCACCAGCCTTATGCTTTCCGTTCACATTCAAAATTCTTTCATTCACCATTTACATTGCACCTGCGCGGCGGCGCCCAAATGGAAGGAAGACCTCCCCTGAAAGCAGCAAAATTACGCCCGCCGAATCAAAGCGTACAAGCAAGTGGTGTAGAAGTCTTTCACCCAGGGCAGACCAGTGAGTAGCCCAGGTACTTTGCGAGGTTGGAGGCCAAACTTGGTTTCATAGTTGGGGTTAAAAAACCAGTACGTTTTCTGCTCGAAGCGGTAGCCCGTACTGAGGACCAAATCCGTGAAACGGGCAATACTGATGCCGGTATCTCGTACTTCCATCAGTTCTTCGATTAATCCTTCCCGCTCACCGGCAGCGTTGAGAATACCGCCATAAAGTCGGCGGGGAAGTAAGTGGAGCCAGGGTAGTTTACTGAGGGTACTGCGGCAAACCTGCTGGTGCCCTCCGAAGGGCATCCGCCAGGGAGGGAAGCCGAAGAAAATTCTTCCCTCTGGCCGTAAAAAGCGGTGTACCATCCCGAGAAACTTACCCTGATCGTGAATGTGCTCGATGACGTCCCGCAGGATGATCAGGTCGAACTGACCAAGCCGGTCGGCCGAACTATCGTAAATGTCTTGCACCAATAAATCGACCTTCGCCTCCGGCAGATCTTCGGCGATGAAGCCTAGGCCGAGTTCAATCTTGGGTTGGTTAAAATCCACCCCTACACATTCGCACCCACGCTCGAGAAAAGGAACCAAATTGCCGCCTTCTCCACAACCGATCTCAAAGATCCGCATGTCCGCCTCAACATCCATACTTTGTTCGATGTAGGGCAGGACGTGCTTCCGGGTGGTCAATGCTTGCTCGTTGAAATAGCGGCGTCTGTTTTGGTGCCTTTCTTGCATGAGGCGAAGGTAAATCAGATTGTGGGAATGATTTATAAGTTGGGATCAGCGCTCACTACTCTATTCCCAAAACCATCTTTGCCACCTGTAACTGTGCATCCTCCCCTTCCAGTAGGTTTTCCCGGGAGTAGATAACCTCATGATCAGGAGCAACATTCCCAGGAATTGGTTTTGGTAGTTTGAGGATGTAATTAGGCACGGTGAGGGTCAGCTCCCCTGCTGGCCCTAGCCGGTGGGTATGCATGGTACCACCGTAGGTTTGGCGACTAGAGCCGCCACTAGTTGTTCCTACTAGCTCTCCCCTACCCGATTGTTTGATGTAATGGGCAATTAAGCTAGCTCCAGAGAAGGTCATTTCGTTGATCAATACCAC
>JBCDGT010000005.1:0-16057 GCA_038750915.1 Bacteroidota bacterium | reverse complement strand
TTAACTAAGGGGGTGTAATCTTGGTAATCCTGAGAAAAAGTGAGCCTCGCACCGGCCTCCAGGTGGAGATTTACGTTCGAAGCCAGGTGAATGGGCCCCTTGCTCAGATAGGTACCGGGCCGCAAAACCACCCGGCCACCGCCCTCCGCTGAACATTTTTTGATCGCCGCCATGATAGCACTACGAGCATTTGGTTGGTGCGGGCTAACGATGAAGTCTCGATCAGGAAAACGGGGGGCTTGAATGCGGGCCAGGCGTTCCGGCAATCCGGCCCATTGTTCTGCTGCGTAGGTGGCAGCGAAATCCTTGGTAAAATTACTGTCTTGGGCCAGCAGCAAAGGGCTCACTAGGTAGAGCAAACAGAAAAAATGTTTCATTGCCGTTAGCTAATTCAGTTTATGCTTTTCCATCATCTCCTCCCGGACCAGCAGGCCTAAGCCCGGCCCTTTGGGTGTATATAGGTATCCGTCTTCGTAGATCACTTCATTCTCGAATAGCTCGTGCAAATTCATGCTGGCCCTCCGGCCGCCATACTCCTGAAAGCGGCCGGCGTTAGAGATAGCTGCGGTCAATTGTAAATTGGCCGCAACCGCCAGCGTTGGTCGGGTGCTGTGGACCATTATCGGCTTATCCAGGGCGGCGGCAAAATGGGCCATTTTCAGATTTTCGCTGATACCCCCCGCCTTAATCACATCGGTATTAAGAATATCCACCTTGCCGGCAAGCATCAGGTCTCGGGCTTGCCAACGATTGAATACGTGTTCTCCCGCAAGAATTGGCACCTCACAGGCCGCGACTACCTGAGCAAGATCAGACTGATTTTGATAAGTTACCGGTTCTTCTACTCCCGCAATATTAAAGTGCTCGTAAAGCTTTTTCGTTTGCATGATCGCGCGGGGGGGCGTGTAACCATTATTGTAATCTACAAACAGGACAATGTCGTCGCCAATGGCCTTTCGCACTGCTTTTACCACCTGAAAGACATCGTCGGGGTAGGGGTCAAGGCCAAGTTGACGAATTTGCATCCGAGCTTTTACCGCCTTGAAGCCTTGGTCCACAAATGCCATGGCAGCCGCGGCCATTTCCTCCGGACTACGCTTTCGCCCCCCGCTATTTCGGCCGTAGCTCCCGTACACCAGGGTCTTTTCTCGGCCTGCCCCACCGAGCAGTTGCCACACCGGGACATTAAGGAGCTTCCCCTTTAGGTCCCAAAGCGCATTATCCACTCCCGCCAGTGCTCCGGTCAATAGGCCTGACTGCCCAGCATCTTCCCCACGAAAATAGATCTGGTTCCAGAGGTATTCCGATTGAAAAGGACTTTTGCCAAGCATTACTGGTTTACAAAGAGAGTGAATTACCTCCGCAATCAGGCGCCGATTATCGTGATCCCCCTCCCCCCAGCCAGAAGCTCCGGTATTGGTAATCACCTGGACGAAAGTAGCCCGCTCCATGACGTAAACTTTTACGTCAGTGATGAGAACTTCTCTAGCCAGGCCAGTCGGTTGAGTAGCAGCGGGGGATGCCTTAAGTGAACTAGAACCGGCCAACGCCCCTGCTCCCAGCAGGGTAAGAAATTGGCGGCGGGAGGAGCTTTGGGACACGAGGGAAAAATTGGGTTAAAAAGACCAGGGTGGGAAATGCCGGAGCCTCGTAAAAACAAGGCTCCGGAAGAAAAACAGAAGCTTACAGTCGAATTATACTAAGCGCTTAACGCTTGATGATGGCCCTGACGGCAGTAGCCCCTTGCTGGTTGCGTAACTGCAGGAAATAGGTTCCAGCAGGCTGCATACTCAGATCAAGTGCCGTTTGGTTGGCGAAAAATTCTTTGCGGAATACTAGCTTTCCCGTGGCGCTAAAGACGGTTACCATCATTCTTTCCTCATTATCCGCCAGCTGTAGATTTATCCATCCTTCCGTTGGATTGGGGAAGGCAGAAAAATTCCAGTTACTGGCGTAGTTAAGGATGTTAGTCAGGCCAGTACAATCTTCGGTAAAGGCACCAAGAGAGTTCCCCAAGCGGGAGGCCGTGGCACTTTCTGCATCTGCTCCGTAACAGAGGTCGTAGAAGCCCGAAAAGCGGGCAATGGGTTCCGTAGACCCAAGGGCGGTGCCGCTGTAAAGCGGGCTTTCCATTAGGTTGCTTACGTCCCAGGGCTGAGCGGCGGGCACTTCATTTCCACTGGTAGTATCCGCTGCATTGGCCTGCAGGAATTGAACGGGGTCGATTGGCCCGTCTTCAAAGTTCAGTACTTCACTGATATTGGTGTCTTCCCCACTGGAATCAATTGCCGCGCGAATGGCCGGGTGGTAAAAACGTTCCGGCATATTGATCGGAGTAATAGAATCACCATCCCCCTCCGTGATTGGCAGGGCGCTGGCAACAGCAGGGTCAAGGTAGATATTGTTGTTCGCCACTACTACCATCATCTCCTCAGGCAGGAAAGTATCCAACTCAATCACATAGCGTGTTTCTTCAGGATCATCGAGTCGTTGGTCTTCCAAACCAAAGCCAAGGAATATTGGGTTGGCAACGATATTATTGACAAAAATCAGGGTATTCAACTCTTGGAAATCGAAGGCATGCTGACCGATGTTTACGAAGGTATTACCTGAAAACTCTACGTAGTTCGCGTCAGCTCCGCTTCCGGTCCGGAAGGCGCGGCTGGTGACATTAGTAATTTGGCAGTTTCGGACAACGAGGGTATCCAATCCGTCGCCTCGGTTATCGATGAAACGGCCATTATCTGGATTGCTGGGCCGGCCGATACGGTTAAACCGGCTGTTAGTAATGAAGAGTTTTTCGTCGCCACCACTTACCCGAAAGGCCGCCTGACCAGCCTGATCAAACAAGCAGCTATCAACAAAAACGGTGTTTTCTCCGTCTACTCGCACGATCCGCTCGTTGAAAGCTCCCTGGTCCGTGCGCCCACTCAATAGAAGGTTTTTGAGCGTCAGTACCCCCTGTCCATTGAGGCGAAACAATTGATCTTCTACTTCTCCCCCGCTAGAAATTCCCTGAAGTATGATGGGTAGCTCTCCTTCGCCGTCTTGCGCACGAATGTCCACGTGAAAGGTAGAATCGTAGCGTAGCTGCCCAGAGAACAGGTAAGGGAAGCCACGCTCTAGCTCGTAGATAAAGTGGGTTTCACCCGCAGCGGCCTCGAGGTCTTCTTCGATGATGTTATCTAGGAAGAGATCTGCCCCGCCGACATCGGCAAAGGAAAGTTGGCGGATGGTCTGGGCCTGTATAGTCAGGCCAAAGCCAAGTGTAAATAAAACGGTAAGTAGCCTAAACAGCATGTCGAGTGATTTAATAGTTAGCGAATGATTGGGTTATTTAGGTTAGCGATTGAAGCGCCAGATGAAGCCGAGATCGGCCGTCAAGCCGTAGAATTCTTCCTCGGTTGGCAACTGGCGGGTAGAGCCGAATAGATAGCCCCGCTCTGGGGTATCCAGTAGGTTATTGACGTTCACTAGCAAGGTCAAGGAAGGCCCAATTTTTTGGGTGAGGGCCAAGTCCATACGCACGAAACTGTCGTCATAACGGTCGCCTTCTTCTCGAATACTTACCCCGTCCGTTCCGAGGGAAGCTCCCTGGTAGGTAGCACTAATGCGGCCACTGAAGCCGCCGGTTTCGTAGCCTAGATTGGCGTTGGCAATCAGGTCTGCCTGCCCGACGAGTGGAGCTGAACGCAGGGTATCGGTCACCGTTGTCACGAAAAAAGGCGGTGGTGTGGGATTTGCCCGCCGGTTAACTTCGAAGAAGGGATAAGTCGTCGTACTGGTTAGTAGGGTAATATTCCCACCAAACACGACACCTCTCAACAGCTTGCTTTTCAGCGGACGCAGATTAGCCTGTAGGTCTATTTCTAGGCCTTCCACGTCGGTGGTTGGTACGTTATCCGGCTCCGTCAATTGGTAGCCATTGAAAATACTTCCCGGCTGAAAAATGACGGACGTCCGGACGTAGTCAACGTTGCGTAATTGCTTTCGGAAACCGCCTAGAGTAAGCAGGCCGAACTTATTGTAAAAGCTCAGGAAAAGGTCATAATTCCAGGCGGTGGTATGGAGTAAGTCCGGCCGGCCACGATCAATTTCTTGTTCGGAGTTATTGATTCTCGACCAGGGGACAAGGTTAAAAAAGTCGGGCCGAGCTAAAGTTTTTGTCGCAGCTAACCTTACGTCAAACCACTTAGCGACCTCGTACTTCAAGTGAAACATCGGAAGCCATTCGGTGTAACTTCGGCCGGCTGCAATGGCCCGAGGATCGGGGATAATTTCCTCATCTCCTTCTTCCCGAGCGGCAACGATCCGAGCACTGTACTCCTGTACGGTCCTTTCCATACGCACTCCCCCCAGCAACATCCAACGCTTACCCAAATTTATTTCCGACATCAGGTAGGCCGCAGTCACCGTTTCCTCACCGTCGTAGTCCTCCAGGTCTGCCTCCACATCTCGCTCAAAGATGTCACGGTAAGTGTCGTAAAACCCTACTACTGCATCAGGCCGAATGCCTCCAGTAGTAGGAATTTCCGCTACACTTCCGTAGTTCGTACCGAAGGTATTATTGTAAGCCTCGATGTCTAGGTCTTCGGTCGGCAGCCCGAAAGTTGCTCCGCTCCCAGGCCGGAGATCGTACTGGCCATCCAGGAAGCTATCCGGTAACGATCCTCCCATAAAATTAGCCAGGGATATTTGGCCACCAGGTAGACGAATAAAGCGACTAGGGTCATCCCGTGCCGGATTCTCACCAGCCAGATAAGGGCGCAGGAAGTCGATGGTATTATCCTTTCCGCGAACGATTCGACGAACTTTAGCACCTGCCTTCAGGAAGCCATTTACCTTTTCGCCCAAACGCAAATTGTACTTGAGATCTACCTGCCCGGTGGTATGATCTTCGTCCACATCGTTGAAGATGAAGTCCACTTGCCTTAGCTGGGTATTGTCTAGGTTATTGCGAAACACTCTGGGTACGGCAAGCAGGTCGCCATTGTCTTCCGGGGTTGCCGTAGTAGCGTTGAGTTCTTGGAAAGTTGCTATGAGACCAAAGGGTTGATCCTGCCGACTCAAGCTGTAGCTGGCGGACCAGTCAATTGCAAGATTTCCCAGTAGGTGCTCTCCGGAAAGGGCATTGGAAAGCACTGTTGTCGACTGCTCTATCTCCCGCAGGTCGTACCGCTGCTCACTAGTACTTACCCGAAAGCGACGGCGGTACCGGTTCCGATCCCGCTCCGTAAAACCGAGCGTGGAATTCAACATGATCTCATGTTTTTTGGAAGGGGAAAAATCGAAAGTCAAGCTCCCACCTCCGCGCGTACGGGTTTCTTCCGTGTAGCCAATCTGAAGATCAGCGATGGGTTGTTTCAGGGTACCGTCGGTATTTGTACCGGTACTTTCGTAGCCAACCGTTTCGAATTCCCTGCTGCGGTCAATCTGCTGATAATTACCGGTTATGATGTAGCCGAAACGATTGTCTTGACCAAAACGGTTGCTTAAGCTTAAGTTCGCTCGGTAGTTATTGGCACTGCGGGCTAGACCGTTGTAGGTGCCCATAAGACGGACGACACCCCGCATACCTTCCCGTGCTTTGGCAATGGTAAAGTTGACCGAGCCGCCGATGGCATCGCCGTCGCGATCCGGCGTCAGGGCTTTGTAGAGTTCGATACCTTCCAGCATGTCCGGGCTGAGCATGCTTAAATCCGTAGAGCGATCATTCTCTTGGGTGGAAGGAAGTCGTTGCCCGTTTACCGTGATGTTGTTCAGCCGGGGGCTGATGCCGCGTACGGCAATCCTTTGCCCTTCCCCCGCATCGCGGATAACACTGACACCACTGAGACGGCCTACGCTCTCGGCTGCGTTTTGATCGGGTAATTCCTGTAGCCGCTCTTTGGACACGACATTAACAATAGTATTCGAGTTAATCTGTTGGTTGATCGCCGCTCGCTGGCCTTCCGCTTGTCCAGTGACGACTACTTCGGTTAGGTTTACCCCTGCTCCTTCGGAAATGGCTAGGGAAAATTCTTGCGCTCCTCCGGCCACAAAGGTCAACTCTCGACTTGCAGTAGCGTAGCCGAGATAACTTACTTCCACGGTGTAGATACCAGGGGTAATGTTCGTGATCCGGTAGGTACCGTCTAGCTCCGTCGTTGCGCCTATTCCCTGGGATGGGATACCCACGTTCACGAATGGCAACGGCTGCATGGTCGCTCCGTCCGTAATGGTACCGCTCAAGGTAGCCGTCTGCGCTAGCAAGTCCGGCTGCCAGCAAAAGACAAGCAAGAGCAGCATGCCAAAGGTGAAGAGTACTTTTTTTTGCATTTTGATCGACTTTAATCCAGCGGTCCCCAAGGTCTTTTTGAGTACCTTACCCTCAGTTGATGCCCGACTGAATTACACTTAACACGAACTAAAGAAAAGGACTCCCGGACGGGCTAAAGCCCGGAAAAACAGTTATTTTAACCGTTAATACCCGTTAATTCATCACCATTCTTCTTCATTAACCTTCCTTCTTCTGAGCTCAATTCTCGCCGAAATTCCCGCTAAAATCATCGCCAGTGAAAGCTTCGGTCATTCACAGACTTACGCCAATTTGCTGCGGTACTTGGTGCAAAAGACCGCGGAAGGAGATATTCCGAAAGAGACAACCATTGCCCTGGAGGTGTTTGGCAAATCAAATTTCGACCCTTCGGAAAGCACCTTGGTCCGGGTCTACGTCTACAACCTCAGAAAAAAATTGGACGATTATTACGCAGAGGAAGGAAAAGCGGAAAGCCTGCGCCTTACCATCCCTAAAGGAAGCTACGGCGTCGCCTTGGAACCCATGCATCAGACTACAGTCGCGGAAGTACCGCTGACAGTAAGTGAAGCGACTCCTAAACAGCGTAGCTGGTGGCCACTTTACTTGCTGCTGGCCCTTGCCTCCGGTTTCTTGCTTGCGTCGCTACTATTCTCCAGAAAAAATCCTTCTCCAGCAACGACCAATCCTTTTTTTGAGGAGGTCTTAACTAACGATAAATCAACTATGTTCGTCCTTGGCGACATGTTCCTTTATTCTGAATTTGATTCCATACGTGGCGATTCTCGCTCCATTCGCAACTCACGGATAAATTCCAAGGAACAGTTTGCAGCGGTCAAGACGAAGGAACACCGACCGCAAACCACTATTAAGCCCCGAGATTACACGTTCCTCATCAGCAACAGTACTAAGTGGGTAAAAACCATCACGGAACTATTTCACGCCAGAGAAAAGGAATTTTCCATTCGCCTGCGGACTGATCTAACGACCGAAGAACTAAGGAGTAACGATCTGATCGTGGTCGGAATGACCAAAACCATCGGCCCTTTTCAAGCTTACTTTAATGGTTCTCGCTTCGATTACCGAGACTACGATGAGTACCACTACGTCGATGATGAACGAGTAAACTGGTGCTTCAGCCCCGAAGGTACTTCCGATGATTACCATACTGACTATGGGTTGATCGCCCGTTTCCCCGGTCCGCGCGGGCATACCATCCATCTTTTTACCGGCTTTTGGGACAGCGCCACCTCCCTAGCCCTCGACCTTCTCACCCAAGAAGCGCTGCGCGAAGAAGTCGAGCAAAGAATGCGCCAAGAATGGGGTGAAATACCGGAATATTACGAGCTCTTCTTCCGGCTCAAAGGCGTTGATCGGTTGGAACTCGACTACGACCTCCTTTATCTACATAGGGTAGACCCTGAGTCCGTCAGTTGGTAATGTGCTGGCGCGGCCGCAGGTGCCAAGGGAAGTTAAGAAGTATGAAGTTCGAAGTATAAAGTATGAAATTTGAAATTCTCGCAGCAATCGGTGCTTGCGTTCGCCGAACACAAGTGTTGCCCGACAACGAGCCGGGGTTTGGCTAAGGCAGCCCCCCTCCCCGTTTCTTTGCTTTTTATCGCGCTCATTGCACCTGCGGCCGCGCCCTAATTACTTCCTTCTTCTTGTTTCCTCTTCCGCCAGCGCTCGTTCTTTCTCTCCAAATAGGTTTCTGCTCGCATACCCGTATACGCCACCAATAGGCCTGCGGCAACCCAGACCAGAAATTCGATCCACACTTGCCCGTCCATTGGGGAGCCTCCGCCACCGGTTCGCTGGATTAGCTGATAGAATCCCGTCATAAGTAGGCCGAAGCATACTCCTTGCAACAACAATGATTTCCAAGTTTTCCAATCCATTTTGCACTTCTTTAAACCAGTAAGATAAGTGAATTACTTCAACGGGTAAACCAGGGCTTTACCATTTTGTTAGATTACTCTAACTTTACCCCATGACCGAAGCCAGTCTTTTCGAAATACTCTCCGAGG
The DNA here is from genome assembly GCA_038750915.1 of Bacteroidota bacterium. GTDB lineage: Bacteria > Bacteroidota > Bacteroidia > Chitinophagales > Saprospiraceae > Neolewinella. Next base: position 7,735 of record JBCDGT010000005.1, on the reverse strand, counting down.
TATGGGCCCTACGTGCCATTGTTGCCTCCAGTATGGTGGGCCTGATGTGTGGGGTACTGGGTTGCTTCATCGTGCTGCGTAATATGTCCTTGGTGGGCGATGCTTTGGCCCACGCAATTCTACCGGGAGTCGTTGTGGCATACATGCTTGTCGGTTACAGTACGCTGGCTTTCTTCAGTGGGGCCGTCGTGGCGGGTTTGGTAACGGCTTTCGGCATTACCTGGATTCAACAGCGCGTGCGAACGAAAAACGACGCGGCGGTGGGAATTGTCTTTACCTCCATGTTCAGCCTCGGGGTGATCTTGATCAGCCGGATTAGCCGGCAGGATGGTGTCCATCTGGATCTAAAAGACTTCCTCTTCGGCTACGCACTCGGTGTTTCCGATACCGACTTGCTGCTCACGGGCTTGGTTATGGCCTACGTACTTATCTCGGTCGCCGTTTTCTACCGTTACCTGTTTTCTTCTACTTTCCAGTCGGTAGTAGCTCAAACGATGGGAATCCCCGTCAAGTTACTGCATTACTTCCTGATGCTGCTACTGAGTTTCGCCGTGGTGGCCAGCCTGCAAACGGTCGGAGTCATTTTAGTAGTTGCGATGCTCATTACACCGGCAGCCACAGCTTTGCTGCTTTCGCAACGGCTCCAACGGGTCTTGTTCATTGCGGGTGGCATCGGTATGCTTTCGGCAATTATCGGCATGATGGTGTCCGTCTGGTTGAATACCCCTCCGGGACCGGCAATGGCCCTAGTAGCAACGCTTATTTACGGGCTTACGGTCGTCTTTGCCCCTAAGCGCGGTCTGGTGGCCAAAGCCTATTACCGCTATCAACGGCAGCAACTAACCTTGCGGGAAGACATCATCAAGCGTGTCTTCCGCCAAAACGAGCGGCCCGGCGGAGCGGATGCTGCGGCCATTCGCCAAGAACTTGACCTTAGTGAACGGGCCTGGCAACGCCAACTCGCTACGCTCCGCACCAAGGGTTTAGCCGACAAGGACGCCCTCCGATTGACCGATGCAGGTAAGCTTCTTGCCCTCCGGCTCGTCCGCGCCCACCGCCTCTGGGAGACCTACCTCAACCAGGAAATGGGCCTCACCCCGGATCAGATTCACGAAGAAGCCGAACGCCTCGAACACCTCCTCACTCCTGAGCTGGTCGACCGCGTAGATGCCGAACTCGGCTTCCCGGAAACGGACCCCCACGGATCGGTGATTCCGGGGAAAGAAAAAACCTAGGGGATAAATCTAGCCAGGGGCTGCACTCGGGCTACCGCCCTCGCTGATCACCTGGCTAGCCGTGAGGATCCCTTCGGGGCCGAGCCGGAAAGCCCCGACCACGAAGTGGTCTTCTCTACTAGCGAGGGGGCAGCAAACCCGCCGCAAGGCGAGGAATTTGCGCAGCCCCTCGCGCGCCAAAAAGAAAAAAATATTTTTTTTGCTTCTCTCGCAACTTTTCCCCTACCCTACGGCATTATCCCCGCGACTGCCGTAAGACAGCCATGAAATGAAACAACAATACACGTAACCTTATCCGTCGCACCAGTTCAGTCTGGCTTCGGATATAGCCGGGAGGCGGATATCAGTTGAAACTCCGTCAGGCCGGCACAAACCCCGCAAGGGACACTTATGGCACGCAACACCCGCGAGCGAATCTTCGAAACGGAAATGCTGGAGCACTATCAAGTGGTCTACAACTTTCTGTTCCGCATGTGCGGAAACGGCGCCGACGCCGCTGACCTCACGCAGGAAACTTTTGCCCGGGCGTTCATCAAGATCGACCAGTATGAGCCCGGCACTAATGCCCGTGCGTGGCTGTTCCGCCTGGCACAGAACCTCTTCATCAACGACTACCGGAAGAAGGCTCGTCGTGGTGAGCAGGAGTTGGACGAACGCGTCGCCTACAACCAACGGGACGAAGGTCATTCCATGGCCGGATTCACCGATCTGCGCATCGCCGGCGCAATGGACCAGGATTTCTCCGATCCCATCGTCAAGGCCATGACCTTCCTGAAGGATGAACAGCGCGCTATCATCATCATGGCCGATCTGTACGACTTCAGCGAAAAGGAAATCGCCAAGGCAATGGACCTGAACCTTAATACGGTGAAGTCCACCACCCGACGTGCCCGGATCGCCCTGATCAAGCAACTCTCCGTGTATGCTGAAGATACCTACGGTATTGTCAATACCCGGAACTTAGGTTAAACACTCAAGTGCCACTCCGCGAAAAGGCTCGCGGGGTGGCATTTTTCTCATAAATACTCCATCATCAATCCAATCACTGCCTTCAATCATTCACAATGCCAACTCGTAGCAGTAACTCCCAGCGGAACAACTCTGATCAACGCCTTCCCGAAGTCGTAGATCGCGAAATATCAGGCCCTGTGGGGGAATGTCTGGACTTATCCATTCATCCCCGAACAGAAGAACTAGTTGACCTCGATTCTTACCGAGTATTTTTAAAGCGAAATCTAAAATGGCAAGCTCCGCCTGCTGACTTACTTGCCAACATTCACGCTCGCATTGACCGAATAAAAGCAGGAGAAGAATGACTTTTCTCGTCCGCTATTGCCGATGAGATTTCTTAAGCATTAGTTACCAATACCTTCCCCAAGCGCGCTAGTAAATCAATTATTTTCACCGGCGCCTTGTCCGTCCAGCGGAGAACCACTGCCGCTTTTCCCTCCCGAAGGCATTTCGAACTTCGTCTCTCTATCTATTACCACTCTCCCCCCTACCGGTGATAGGAAAACTTCATATTGCCTTACACTATCCGTGTCCATTCCATAGGCGGACGAAGTCATTGCGCCAATTGCTATTACTGCCTGCCGAGCCCAGCAGGCCGACGGGTAGATGCTGACGGGCGCCGGGTGCTAGTTGCTCCCGCCCGAATATTCCGGTAATCACTGGCTTTAGAGCGGTCTACGCGCGACATCATCGTGATAATCTTATTCTGCTCTACTCCGCTGGCCCCCTTGTAGATCTGAATGATCTCTTCCCTTTTGGCGTCCACAAAAGCCTGGATGTACATACTCTGTGGATAAGTTTGATTAGCCGCATTCGCATCTTCGATGGCAAGGGTGATGTTGTTGCGTCCCGCAACTACGTCTTGGTGCATCAAGTCCAGCCCCTGCCGGTGGTAATTATAGTAGGCCCGGCGTAGGGTCAGCATCTTGGGGTTCTGAATATTCTCTAGCAGCCAGTAACGATTACGGGTTCTGGAAGTAGAACGCCACCCCTGGCTGTTTTGCACTTCCGTCGGTAGACGATTATAAAGCTCTATGGCATCATCGAAAAATTCCTGACCGCCCAATTGGCTAAAAGTATCGTAATCCATTCCGATAATCAGGTAGCAGTAATAGGCTAGAACGTGCCCTAAATCGCTTTGGTAGCTTTGCTCAGAATACTGTACTCCTTCCCCCTGCCGGTAAGCAAAGGCGATGTTCTTATCCTGGGTATTCAAAATGGCCGTCTTTTCAGCCGTTCCAAATATGGGGCGCAAACTCTGCACGGCCATTGTCGCCTTGTACTGATTGGGCACCGGAACACTGGTGCCATTAGATTCTTCAAAGACCTCACTTATCGTCAAGAAAAGGGTGGCTTCAATGCGCTCTTCTAGTTCGAATTTATCATCCGTCCAAATAGTACCATTTAGGAAAGTATAGATGTCCTTTTCCAAGGCGGCGAAAATGCGCTTATCCGTCTTTACGATCTGATCTATATTGATGTTGATCGTCCAATCAATCTCACTTTGGGCGCGGCCGCAGGTGCAGAGAAGTAGGAAAAAGCAGAGAAGTAGGGAATGTTTCATTGGTACTATTGGTAGATTGGTCGTTTAGTACTTTGGTCCGTTCGGTACCGGCACTCGCCTTCGAATTTTACCCATCGGATGAACTTCCGTCCGGCTTTGCCAGGCCGCAAGATACAGCCGATGAGAAAATGAGGGTTGGTGGTATCCCAAAATTGGGCGTTTTTCATCGGAAGTGTCTTTTTTGCCGTCGGAGACGCCAGAGTGCTCTTCTGCTGTATAAATGCCCTGAATCAATGTACTAACGGACTACAAGACTAATACCAGCGCGTCGAGAATATCCTCAGCGACGGCACGCTTAGGTTTTAACTTAAAGTCGGTCACCTTATTGTTGTCTACGAGTTGAATCTTATTGGTAGCATGCCCGAAGGCGGCCCCTTCGTCGTTGGGAGAGTTGAGGACGATGAAGTCCAGGTTCTTTTTTTTCAGTTTACGGCGGGCGTTTTCAAGACCGTTTTCGGTTTCCAAGGCAAAGCCAACGAGCCTTTGGTGCTTTTTTTTATCCTCGCCCAATTCGGCGGCAATGTCTGGATTGCGGACTAAGCTAATACGGAGTGGTTTATCTCCCTTCTTGATTTTTTGTTGACTCACTTTATCCGGTCGATAATCCGCCACGGCGGCGGCTAAAATAGCCGCATCTGCTTTGGGCCAGTTGGCCACGCTCACGGCGTGCATCTCCCGGGCAGAGCGAACTTCATGCAACGTAATCCCTTCATCCTCGGTAGTAAGGCTCGTAGGGCCAAGTACTAAGTCAACCTGAGCACCGCGGGCGGCAGCAGCTTCAGCAAGGGCCATTCCCATACGGCCAGTACTGCGATTCCCTAGGTACCGAACGGGGTCCAAGTCCTCAAAGGTAGGTCCTGCGGTTATGAGGAGGCGCTTTCCAGTTAGGTCTTGCTTTGCCTCAGTAACAGAAGCGGTCGGTAGTGACTTGCTAGCTCCCTCCTCCTTGCTTTTGGGGGAACGGGCCGTTGGCCCGGAGGTGGCACTTGGCACCTGCGGCCCCGCCCCAAAAAACTGGTTAAGTTGTCCGATAATATTCTCGGGTTCCGCTAGCCGGCCGGCACCACTAAGTCCGGAGGCTAATTCTCCTTCGGCCACATCGATTAGGTGATTACCGTATGATGTAAGCAAACCGACATTGCGTTGTGTGGCGGGGTGTGCCCACATATCAAGATCCATTGCCGGAGCGAAAAATACCGGACACCTTGCCGATAGGTAAACAGCTACGATCGCGTTATCACAAATGCCATTGGCCAACTTCCCCAAGGTCGTTGCCGTGACCGGAGCAATCAGCATCGCGTCAGCCCAAAGCCCTAGCTCAACGTGGTTATTCCAGCTTTCTCCGTTATGCACCGAAGTAGTTACTTCGTGCTTAGAAAGTGTCGCCAGGGTAAGCGGAGAGATAAAATCCGTAGCGGCGGCGGTCATCAACACTTTTACTTCCGCTCCGGCCTTGATCAGCCCGCGGGTGATGAGTGCGGCTTTGTAAGCGGCAATGCTACCACAAACACCGAGGATGATTTTCTTACCGGCCAGGGACATGGTTGGTTGTTGGTAAATGGTAATTAGTCGTTAGAAAAATAGTAGTTGAAGTACCAACTACTAATCACTAATTACCAATTCCTACACCTCCTCGTCTTCCTCCCGACGGTCATTGTAGCGGTGGTACAGCTCATCGTCGAGGTATTCGCGCATGGCGATCAATACGGGATTGGGAAGCTTTTCGTAGAATTTGGAGATTTCAATTTGCTCCTTGTTTTCTACCACTTCTTCGATGGTGTCGGTTACTTCGGCAAATTCTTCCAGCTTCTGATCGAGTTCGTGCTTGAGGTCTACGGCCAACTGGCGAGCCCGACGGCTAACTATAGAAAGCGTTTCGTAAATATTGTTCGTGTCCTTAACCACGTTTTGAATGTCGCGGGCGGATACATCAGGGCTAAGTCCCTGAGCGCGAGCTTTGATATCAGACATCTTGGAGTGTTTTTAATTTTTCTTGTGAGTTTTTCAGCATTTTCTCGGCTTCTCCGACAAATTCACTTTCGGGGTAGCGACCAAGAAAAGCATCGAGCAGTTCCAACGCCGCTTCAAAGCGTTCCCGTTGGCGGGTACGAAAACTAAGGTCAGCATACTGGTACTGGCTTTTGGCCATCAGGAAGCGAACTTCTTCGGCACGATTGGTCTCAGGATAGTCTTTGAGTACATTTTCAAAACCACGTTGTGCCGATTCAAAACGCCTAAGGTCCATGTAGAGTTTGGCGGATTCGAAATCCTTAGTCTCCATCTTGGCCCGCATTTCATCAATTAAGCGGTTGGCCTCCGCCACCCGCTCGCTGGCGGGATAGCGGTTAGCAAATTCCTCGAAGCCTTCAATGGCCTTCTGGCTGTAGCTTTGATCGAGGCGGTAGACGGGGCTGAGCTGGTAGTTGGCGTATGCGCTCATAAAATCGGCCTCTTCCCGTAAGGTGCTTCCACCATATGTGGTGGCAAAATTCTTGAAGTAGTAACTGGCCAGTACATACTGCTTGGTGTAGTAGTAGGTGTAGGCGTAGCGAAAAGCGATCTGTTCAGCTTCCGCTTTACCCCGAAAGGGAGCAATACTCAGTTCATAAAGCGTCTGTGCCCGTTGGTATTCTTCAGCGGCGTAGTATTCGTTCGCTTTACCCAGGATCGTTTCTGGATTACCGCTGGTACGGACGGTCTCAAACTCGGATTTACATCCGAAGAGCATAATGACCAAAGCAAAGAGCAGAGAAAATTGAAGGCTGATTTTCATATAGCGCGCAAAGTTACGGTTTTTGTAGGATAAGATCCCCGTAGCGGAGATCATCTTTGCTAGTGACACCGTAAAGGCCCGCGGGGTTGGCCCAGTCCGTTTGTTCGCCAGAAAGGGTAAAAACCAATACCTTGTGAAAAATTGCCCCTTTTTGGAGACCCCCCGGATCGACGAACTCCGCATTTACTATAATACGACCATACGGCCAGAGTTGCTCCGTTTGGAGCGCTTACGCGTGCGGCTGGTGCGTGGCATTTTCATCTCGATCATTGCCGTTGTTCTACTCATTATCTCTTTTTTAGTCTTTAACCTGGGTTTTCTGATCTTTATCGTCGCAATGCCCGTCATTTTTTACGTTGGGTCGCTTTACTTTCGTATAGAAAAATTCCGACAGGCTTTTAAGCCGGCCATCGTCCAGTTGCTCATGGAATTCCTAAATGATTCCCCCAATTATCGTTCCCTCAGCTACGATCCTAAAAGAGCCATTCACCAAGACCGTTTTGAGCGGAGCGGCCTGTTTCGGCCTTTGCCCGACACCTATCACGCAGAAGACTATATCCGGGGCTTAGTTGGAGAGATGGTCTTTGAGATGGGCGAAGCCTACGTTCGAGAAATTAGCCCCGCCAGTAACCGTCTTTTAGTTGTATTCAGCGGTTTGTTTGTCCACGCCATTTTCGGCGAGCCTACCACCGGCCAAATCGCCGTTTGGCCCCGTAAAAATTTACGTCGGCTAAAACGGACCGTTGATGCTTACGTAGCTAAAGGCGGCATGAATGCAGACATCGAGGTGATGAATCCCGGCTTCCGGGAACGTTTCGCCGTGTACGCAAAACAGGGCACTCACGTCGCGGGAATCTTAACGCCGCCCATGCAGGATGCCCTACTCGACTTTGCGCGTACTCAGGAGCAGGATATCTTCTTCGCGGTCCATAACCAAGATCTTTTCATCGGTATTTCTCACGACTATGATTTGCTGGAACCAAGCTTCTGGAAATCCAATTTATCATTTTCCATTATTAGAAAATTCTATACGGACATTACCCTCATGTTGGAAACCATTCAGGTATTCGATCAAACGCATTAATGGCATTCAAGGCAAGCCAGGACGTTTTGCACCAACGAATAATCATGTTGATCCTGCCTTTCTGTAGG
>JBCDGT010000004.1:0-17092 GCA_038750915.1 Bacteroidota bacterium | reverse complement strand
GCCCGCGCCTTTAGCTACTGGCGTACCGCGCTCTGGAATCAGTACAACGACCTATTGATTGAAGAATTCCGTCTCCCTACTGAGTACGAATTTGAGTATGCTGCTCGTGGCGGTAAAGAACATGCTCCATACCCTTGGGGTGGTCCTTATGTCCGTAATACCAAAGGCTGTCTGTTGGCTAACTTCAAGCCCGGCCGTGGTAACTACCCCGACGATGGTGGTGCTTTCACCGTAGCTGCCGACGCTTACTACCCGAACGATTATGGCCTCTACAACATGGCCGGTAACGTCGCAGAATGGACGGTGAGTGCCTTCTACGAAAACTCCAACAGCTTTATTCATGACATGAACCCCGACGTTCGCTACAATGCATCAGATGATGATCCAGTAGCAATGAAGCGTAAAGTAATTCGTGGAGGTAGCTGGAAAGACATCAGCTACTACCTCCAGTGTGGTACCCGCACTTACGAATACCAAGACACGACGAAGTCTTATATCGGCTTCCGTAATGTAATGAGTTACACCGGTCGTTCTATTACCGACTTCTAGGCTCGCTGATCTAATCAGTACCTAAAAAGCGGTCATTTCCTTCTCGGGGGATGACCGCTTTTATTTATACTGGTCAATGAAATTAGGCTAATGAATAAGCAATTGATTGTCGGAGCTTGCTAAAGCCAGAGGTTTAGATGTTTTAATATGGTTTTTAAAACATTTACATCTTTTTACAACGGAGCTGACTTAGAGTAAGCGCTTCAGCTTACCTTTCTGAAAAGGTATTTACCCCATGAAGAAAGCTCATTCAGCTACCACTACTTGGCTATTTATTCTCACTTTGATCTCATTAGTATCTTGTAATGGACAAGAAGATGCGAATGATAAAATCCAACTGAGCAAGGAGCCGGCTACTTTGCCAAATACACCTCCTGGCCCAGAAATTGCTGGGTACGTGCGGAATATGTTTCAGGACAAAAGCGGAGACTTTTGGTTTGGCACTAATGGCTATGGGGTAGCGCATTTTAATGGAGAGCGTGTTGCTTATTACGCCAATGCACAAGGGTTTGGGGGGCAACAAATCACCGGAATCGCCGAAGACCTACAGAAAAACATCTGGTTTGCTACCGATCAAGGCGTAGTCCAATATGGCTGGTCGAGTAATGAAGCAGGCGAAAAAATATTTACCAACTACAGCGGTTGGCAATTTGGTGACCAACGATTCTGGAGTATTGCTGCGGACAGCAAGGGGAATATTTGGGCGGGTGCGGTAAAGGGGGTTTTTCGCTACAATGGAGTTAATTGGGCACCCTTTGAGCTTCCTTTTCCTGAGGAAGTGAAGGGGGAATTTATTACCATTGGAACAAGTTGGTCAATACTAGAAGATCGGGAGGGAAATATGTGGTTTAGTACCAATGGCTACGGCGCTTATAAGTATGATGGACAATCGTTTACCCAGTACACTGAAGAAGATGGGCTGAACGATAACCACGTTGATCAAATCTTAGAAGATAGCAAAGGCAATATCTGGTTTGGCACCAGGTTTGGCGGTTTGAGTCGTTTTGATGGTGAGCGCTTCGTCAACTACTCCCAAAGAGACGGAACCATTGGCAACGACGAAGTATGCGTCATTTATGAAGATAAGGCTGGAAATATCTGGTTTAGTTCGGAAGGTTATGGTGTATACCGTTACGATGGAAAATCCTTTACCAACTTCTCCGAAAAACAAGGTCTTAAGGTGAGGGCTCCCCAAACAATTTATGAAGATGCCACGGACCAATTATGGGTTGGCGGCGGCGGCGGGCTCTACCGTTTCGATGGTGATTCCTTTATTAATGTGACGAGGGATGGGCCCTGGTAATATAGGGGATAAAGAAGCTTTTATTCATGGCTATGCTTTTGCCAAAAATCACCAACATTTGCACTTTGACGGATAAATCTTGAACTAGGTAGACCTGGAGGTCCACGTTCCTTGGTACATTGCATTCCGCAACGTCCAGCTCTTATTGTGAACCTTCGCTCCGCTCAAGTTAAAAACCTCGCCCGCGAACTCGGCTTTGCGCAGATAGGTATTGCCCGAGCGGAAAGAATGGAGCCGGAGGAGCGGCGCCTAGAAGAATGGCTCAATCGGGGCTACCACGGGACCATGCGCTGGATGGAGAACCACTTCGATAAGAGGGTCGACCCGACTAAATTGGTCCCCGGAGCGAAGTCCGTTATTTCCCTGCTGTACAACTACTTCCCGGCGGATGAGCGACCCAGTGAGACGGCCCCGAAAATTGCCCGCTACGCCTACGGCGAAGACTACCACCGGGTGATTCGGGCTAAACTACGCGATTTGGTCGGGCGGCTGGAAGAAGAGCTTGGCGCGCCGATTGAAGGGCGGGTATTTGTCGATAGTGCCCCCGTGCTGGAGCGCGATTGGGCGAAGCGGGCTGGGGTAGGGTGGACGGGTAAAAACACCCTCCTGATTAACCCTAAATTAGGTAGCTACTACTTTTTGGCGGAAATTATTTCTGATCTAGAACTAGAAGCGGATGCTCCCATCAAAGACTACTGCGGCACCTGTACGGCCTGTATTGATGCCTGCCCAACAGAGGCTATCAGCCCTCAAGGGTACCTGCTCAATGGTAGCAAGTGCATTAGTTACCTCACCATCGAGTTGCGGGAAGCCATCCCGGAGGAATTTGCAGGTAGGATGGAAGGCTGGGCGTTTGGCTGCGATATCTGTCAGGAGGTTTGTCCTTGGAACAGGTTTAGCCAACCCCACACCGAGCCAGCCTTTGCGCCGCATCCGGACTTACCGGAAATGAGTAGTCACGAGCGCCGGGAGATGACCGAGGAAGTCTTTCGCCGAGTATTCCAAAAATCAGCGGTGAAGCGTACGAAGTACGTCGGCTTACGGCGCAACCTGGATTTTTTAGATGAATAGGTTGTTACTCATATTGCTTTTACCCCTGGCCCTTGCACCTGCGTGCGCGCCCGAACCCGCTGCCGAGCACCATGTGTTGGTCAATCGAAACCTAGTGCTGCTCACGGATACCACCCAGTGGTCCCCCGGCCAACTTACGGATTATCGGGACAGTTTAACGAAGGTTGGCTATCGGGTACTCGTCAGCGGCTATCCGGGGGAGTCGTCAGCGGCTTTAGCGGCCCGCTTACCGTGGTTGCTACAGCCGGGCGTAGATGTTTTCCTTTACGATGAGCGCCTGGCGGGGCAAGCTGGGCTGGATAGTTTGCGGGTGTATTTAACTAGGGTGAGCTCTCCTGCCCTTATTCAGGAGCTAAAGCAGTAATCAGTTTCGAGACCGGACACTCCGAGTGTTCGGGAGGCTTCTACACCTTAGGAATAATCACGTACCCTACTTTCGCCAAGCGCCCGAAATCAGCGTAGCTAAGGCGTACGTAGCCGGCGTCGGCCCAGTGGCGGCCGAATAGGCCCCGGAGTTCAAAGGTCTCGGATTCTCCATCGTAGCCAACTACCGTTAGGAAGTGCGATTCCGTGGTAGGCTGGCTAGTAGTATATTGGTTGGTTGTTAAGCTGCGGAAGCTGGCGTCCGTCTGTAGCTCGATGATGACGGGATTGCCACGACTGAGGGCCTTGCGAACTTCAAAGATGCGATTGCGCGGGCGGGTTTCGGGCCGGAAGAGGTAGCCGAAATTAGCAATAGTATGCTTTGGTACGGAGTAGACTGCCCCGGGGATGGTAGGACTGCCGTAGGGAACGATGGCTGCGGAAACGGTTCCTTGCTGAATGAGCATCTTGAGCCCGTCCTCCATACTAGGGCGAGTGCCCTGGGCGGCGAGGTTGAGGGCGATGTAGTCCGGGCTGAGGTTGTCCTTGTAGTTATTGTTAAGGTTCAGGTAGTATTCTACTGCTCCAGCCAGGGCATAGGCCCATTCCATTTGGGGGCTGTGGGATTGGCGGATTGGCATCATGTAACTTTTGATATTTTGCCGAATGAGGTCCTCGCGTGCGGGGCTGCCAATGCCTGGAATGTAAAACATTAGTTGGTCGAGCACTTGCGCGTCTGAGACCCCTAGGGCCGCAGTCGAACTGCGCGGCGCACCGTAAGAGGCGGCGGGGCGGGTTTGGGCGAGGACGCAGGTGCAGGCTAAGGAACAGAAGAGCAAAGTGAAAAGCAACCGGGGGAATAAGCGTGGCATGTACAGTACTTTAGTAAAATGTACATGTTTAACGAATAGTAGTTGGTCTTTGGTTTATGTCGCTCGGCACACTACCAGACATTTTCACGCTTAATTCTCTCCAGTGTAGTGATTTGGAGAGATTTAGAGAGGGAAAAAGCAAAATGTCTGGTAGTACAATCGCCCGCCTTCTGGAGGACAAATATTTTACCCAGTGAAACGGATTTCCGTATGTAGCCCAGAAGAATTGCTTTCCTTAAAGCTGCCATCGAGTTGCTGTACGAGTAACTGGACGAGCTGGGAACCAAAGCTTTTTGAAGCTGCTTTTGGAGCTATTGACTTACCAACGCCGTTGTCTTTTACGGATAAGTGGTAGGTTTGGTCCGCCTCTTTATTCAGTTGAATTCTGATGTGGCCCGCTTCTTCTTTCGGGAAGGCGTACTTCAGAGAGTTAGTTACCAATTCATTGACGATGAGACCTACCGGCACGGCGGTGTCAATGTCCAATTCCAGTGCCTCCATGTCGAGGTCGAGGTCTATCCGATCGTTTACTTCGTATCCATTCAGGAGTAAAGAGGTCAGCTGTTGAAAGTAAGCTTTCATCTCGATGCCCGCCAGGTTATTTCCTTGATAAAGCCGCTGGTGGAGTAGGCTCATACTTTGTACCCGACTCTGCCCACTTTGCATGGCACGTTTAGCGGTAGGCTCCGTAATCCGGGCGGATTGCAATTCCAAGAGGCTGGAAATTACCTCGAGATTGTTTTTTACCCGGTGGTGAATTTCTTTCAGTAATAGTTCTTTCTCCTGGTTGCCTTTTTGCAAAAGTTCGTTTTTACGGCGGTTATTGCGCCAGACATAAAGTAGGCCAATTAAACCTGCTAAAAGCACCAAAGCCAAAGCGCCGATCAGCAATTGTACTCTCGCCTGTTGATTAATGGTTGCTCCTTGTTGGCTAATGATGTCTCTTTGCTCGTCCGCCTTAAAGCGTGTACGTAACTCGCCACGCACGGCCGCGAGCTCTTTCTCCAACTCTCTAACTTTTACTACCCGAGCGGAATCCCTGGTGGCTAGGGCTTTGTCGTATTGTTTCGTCTTGGCGTAGGCGTCGGATAAATGGAGGTATTTCTTAGAATAGGTAGGATCAAAAGCTCCTCTTTCCCCTATGTGCTGGAGGTACTCCTCGAGTAAGGGAATCGCTTCTTCGTACTCACCGCGTAGGTAGTGGATTGTTCCGATTCCATCTTTATAGCCATCTGCCATTTCTTCTTCGGGCACTAATTGCTTGGCAATTTCGAGCGACTTTTGGTAGTCCTCCATAGCATCATCGTACCGCCCCATTGCCTCCAGGGCATAGCCGCGTAGTCCATAAACGCGTAGGTAGTAACCGGAGGCTTCTGGATGTTCGGCAAGTTCTACCAGCTTCCGGGCTCGCTCGATGGCGGCTAAACCCTTTTCGGGCTCTTTGTTCATAACGTAGACACCCGATAGATAAAACAAGGAATACATGGCATCCAAAGAGTCTGTACCAGGCAGGCTGGTGTATATATTCAGGGCTCGGTTACCGAACTCGATGGCGGAGCGATAGTCTTTGGAATTACGGTATAGGTAAACGAATTTTTCGTAGACATTAGCCTTCAACTCGGGTTCATCAAGTGATTTTAAGAGGGAGTCGGCCTCAAACAAAAGGGCTTCCGCTTTATTGTAGGCGTATTGGTCCGCATAAGTGGTAGACAGTTGGCTGGCGGCTCTAATGATGGCCACCGGATCGCCTACCTCTCGGTGTGCAGCCAGGGCGAGTTCATCATAAAATTTAATGGAATCTGTTATTTCGGACTCAACGTGGGCGTAGTGCCAGGTAGCCAGGTTACTAGCTGTTTCAGCCATAGCCGCATAGTTTTCTTCCGCCTTCACCTTAGCCAAAAGGTCGTAAAGGAAAAACAGCACCGTGTCGCCAGGGTCATATACTCTTTCACCCGCCCAACTATTGGCACTATCTGCCGTAATGGTAGCCAGGTCGGGCACCTGAGCAGGCAGGGAAACACTAAAGAATAACAGCAGGAGTGTTAGGTAGCGCATCATTGATCACTTAATTAAGTTCAGCCGGCGAGTAACTTCTCCCTGGTAAGCTTTCCCAATGGGCAAAAACTCTTTTTCAACTACCACGTGCTTTTCACCGACCTCTTCAATCCAGTCTAGGTTAACCAAATAGGAACGGTGTATCCGAATGATGTTGCTACCCTCGAGCTGCTTCTCCAAATGGCCCATAGCCAAGGAAAGTAGGTAGTCGGTTTGCTTAGTAACAATCCGGCAGTAAGCTCTTTCTGCCACGACGTACTGAATATCCCGCAGAAAGACTTTTACCATCCGATCTTTATGGCGGACGAAAATGCGGTCGCTAAGTATGGCTACTTCTCCTTTTTCTTTGTTTGCCTCAGGGCTAATTACCTCATCAGATAAATTATAAGAAGAAAGGACGGCTAGTTCAATGGCCCGTTCAAGTTCTTGCTTCTGGTACGGCTTGGCTAAAAATGCCTGAGGACGGGCGTATTTAGCCCGATCAAAAGTGGCTTGGTCGCTATTGGCCGTCAGGAAGATGATGGGCAGTTCCATTTCCTTGCGTATCACCTTTGCGGTTTCAATCCCATCTAGCATTCCCTTTAAATTGATATCGAGGAGGAGAATGTCAGGAGGGGACTCCCGGCAATGCACCACCGCCTTTTCACCACGAGAGAGGATGCCTGACACTTCGTAGCCAAGCTGCTCTAAGTGCATACTAATCTTGGCTGCGATGATCATCTCATCTTCAACTATGAGAACTTTTACTGGAGCGGACACAGGAAAGACTGTTTGTTCAATCGTGGGTGAATGTAACAACAAATAGCCGTCTTTCCATTTATCCTCCATGAGTTGCGGGGTTTTACACCATTGATTACGTGTTTTTACTTGTAGACATTTACTTCTACGTAGTGCGGTAGGCCGGACACTCGGAGGAGCCGACTGCGTCAGGCGCGCTCCGAGGTCCTCTACGGCGTCTTTTAATGAGGAATTGGAGGACCTCGGAGCGTCCCTGACGTAAGTCGGGACCTCCGAGTATCCGTACTGTTCGTTAACCTTACTCAATCAACACAATCCCTGTTCGTCGTCCAAAGGCAGTTTGTACCAACAGTACATATGTCCCAGCTGGAGGAGAGCTAAGGTTGAAATCTACCGAATAACTGCTGTTGCCTGCATCCTGTCTCCTTTCCACTATGCCGCCATTGGCATCGTAGAGATTGACGAAAACTTCGGCGGTTTCACTGAGCTCGATGTCGACGGCAAACTGTCCGTTGCTTGGGTTCGGGCGAATGACCACCGACTCGATGCGTGATCGCTGTAGTGGTACACTGGGGATGCTGGTGCTATCAGCATGGACGGTCAAGCCTTTGGTAATGAGGTCTTCACAACCACCGAATTCGGCTAGAAGACTCAATTCATAGTCGCCTACTTCATCAAAAATAAACCAATACTGGTTTTCCGATCGGCGGACCTCCCGGGCGCCCGCCCGGTCGAATACCCACGTCACGTTATCTGGGGCTGGCCAACTGGTTTCGAGAACGACTACCGAATCACCGACCACTACGTCTGAAGGAAGCACCATACCCGCGACAAAGGCCTGGCTGGTGACGGTTAGCTCCAACTCGGCCGTTAAGGAACAGCCTTCCTCATTAGTTGCCTGGATTTGGTAGGTTCCCGCCGTGGCTAACAGACTTACAGCGTCTGTACTCAGGAAGCCTCCTGGGCCAGTGATCATTGGATTGGTGTAATCACTTAGGTCAATGAGGTAGAAATCATCCAGGCAGATACTGGTGTCGGCTGGTAGTGGGAGGGTGCTCGCTACGGGATCGTTTAGCACCAGCGTCAGTGTATCCAAACAACCATTAGCGTCGGTTAGGCTGAGGGTGTATTCCCCACTTGCTAAGTCCGTCAAATCAGGAGTATTAGGTAGTCCGGCTGGGCTCCAATTGTAGGAAAGCGCACCTGTTCCCCCTTGGCCGCTAACACTAATAGCCCCGGAAGCTCCTCCACTACAACTAGGATCCGTTAGGCTTACTAAAGAGGCGCTTACAGTATCAGGGGCTACCACTTCAGCGGAAGCCGTACGCGCGCATCCCAATGCGTCACTCACCGTGACCTCGTAGGTGCCCGGAGCCAAATCCATTACGCTGGGAGTAGTTAGGCCTCCGGCTTCGGGGGACCAATTGTAGGTGAAGTCTCCCGTTCCCATTACCACCACGGCCAAGCTTCCGTCTTCCGTATCGAAACAGGAGGTGGAGGTGTTGGAAGTAGTAACCGACCAGGCAATGGCATCAGGAATGACCACATCTTCTGCTACCGAACAACCGCCGCTTTGTACAATACTTACTGGGTAAGTCCCTGCGGCTAGCGGAGAAAGCGTTATCTGGGTTCCTCCTTCTGGTAAGGCTACTAGACTGACCGCAGAACTTGGACCAGGCCAATTAACGGTGAAATCCTCTGGAGCTAAATTAGTCGTGAGAACAGCTGATCCTCCCTCCGGCAAACAATCGCCAGGGGTAACTGATACTACCGATAAGCTGGCGAGGTTGACCGGCGCTACGGTAGCTTCTACGACTGCCATACAGTTGTTGGCATCCGTTAGGGTCAGCGTGTAAGTTCCGGCACCTAGTCCAGATAATGCAGGCGAACTTTCCCCCGTTGACCAATTATACGTAAAGGGTTCCACTCCTCCAGTAACGTCAACGGAAATGGCTCCACTGGAAGCGATCTCACAATCTAAGGGCGTTACGTTCGGTGTCACCTCCGGAGCGGGGATGAAGCCGACGGTACCTTGTACAATACTCGTGCACCCCCCCTGGCCCGTCACGGAAATGGAATAATTACCAGCAGCTAGGTTCTCGGCAAATGGGCCTTCCAGATTCGTATCGTGACTCCAATCATAAGTGTAGGGTGGCTGTCCATCAGTTACCCTTACGAGGATACTGCCCGTTCCATTTTCGCAAAGGGCGGGGCTGACCTCTGCAGTTGCCACCGCTGCGACATTGAGGTTCTCAATAATGAATTGCTGTTCTTGCGTACAGCCAAGGGCATCGGTTACCCTTACCGTATAGGCGCCCGCAAGCAGGTTTTCAGCAATGGGACCTTCGAGCTGCGGATCGTGCTGCCAATCATAGACCAAAAGCCCCGTAGCGTTGGCAACCGCTACTCCTAGGTAACCATTTGCCTCACCGCAATTGGTCGCCATCAGGCTGTCGGCAGTAATGGCCAAGGGCTGGCTAGCACCAATCATAAAAGATTCGCTCAAGAAACATCCATTGGCATCCGTTACGGTTACGGAATAAGTGCCAGATGGTAAGTTGTCGGCAATATTGGTGTTCAAATCCTGATCATGAGACCAGCTAAATACGAGAGGTGCTACTCCGTCCGTCACCGCTAATTCTAGCCTGCCGTTATCCAATCCACAGCTAGTAGCGATTACCTCCTCTGCGACTAAACTGGCTGGACCTGCCTCACTTTCAATGGTGAAATTTTGGGAGTCAAAACAGCCGTTGCGGTCCGTTATGGTCAGGGAAGTTTGCCCAGGGGGTAGGTTGGTGGCCGTAGGAGCATTCAGATTAGGATCATGGCTCCAGGTATAGATCAAAGGAGGCGTACCGCCGGTAAAGTTGACGGTAGCACTACCATTATTTTGGGCGCAGAGCGCAGGTGCCAGGTCAAATCCACTGATAGCAGGCGCCGCTTCCAATTCGACCGTGGTGTTCACCACACTCTGACAGCCCAGCCCATCGGTGATGGTCACTCCGTAATCTCCAGAGCTTAGGTTCTCGGCTAATGGTGCATTTAAGTTGGAATCGTGCGTCCAGGTGAAGGTGAAAGGAGCCTGCCCACCACCGGTGTTACTTACTTCAATACTACCATTTCCTTCTGTACAGATGCTATTGTTGGTCGCTACTAGCTCTAGGCCTGGTGCCGATAGGTTGCTGACCGAGATTGTGAGGGTAGCGGAACAGTCCAATTCATCCCGAACTAATACGGAATAGGTGCCAGCGGCCAGGTTTTCCGCTACGGGCTCATTTAGGTTAGCGTCATGGCTCCATTCGTATACCAGTAGACCGGTAAAGCCACTGGTGTTCACTTCGATCCTGCCGTTCGTTTCTCCACAGCTGGCGTCCGTCAAGCTGGTGAGGGTTACTTCCGGAACGGCACTGGGGGCTACCGTATACAATTCGGTAATGCTACAGTCATTGGCGTCGAACACCGTTACTGAATAGTTTCCGGCGGGTAGGTTATTGGCTATATTGGTAGTAAGGCCGGGTAACGTTAGCCATTCATAGCGGTAGGGAGGCGTGCCACCTATGCCTCCCACTTCAATACGACCATTATCCAAACCACAAGTAGTGGCTTGTAAGTCCAATAGGTCAATACCTTGCAATCCAGGGATGAAATCGATGGAAAAATTCAATACTTCCGCACAACCGTTAGCGTCCGTTACGGTAGCGAAGTAGCTTCCTGCGGATAAATTTGTAGCCGTAGGGCTATCGAGTATGGTGGTATGAGACCAAGCATAGGTGTAGGGCAAGACTCCGCCGGTTGCACTGATGGTTGCACTACCCGTGCCATCTTCACAGATGGCATCTCCCCGCTCGGCCAGGGTGAGAGTAGGGGCTTGGGTATTACCGATCGTTACGCTTAGTTCCGCTGTACAGCTATTGGCATCCGTCACCAATACCGAGTAGGTGCCGGCGGCAAGGTTCTCCGCCAATGGAGCATTGAGGTTGGCGTCATGGCTCCAGGCATAGACAAGGGGGGCAGTAGTATTTTGGGCACTTACTTCGATGCTGCCATTCGCTACACTGCATCCTGCGTCCGCGCTCGCTACTAAAACTAATGAAGCTGGTACACTTCCAGTAACTGTGAAAGATTGGGTGATGGAGCAGTCATTAGCATCGAATACTGTAATGGAGTAATCTCCGGCGGGTAAGTTGTCAGCAGTACCCTCAGTAAGGGCCGGAAAATCCGCCCACTCGAATCGATAAGGAGGTGTGCCACCGCTTCCGTCAATAGTGATGCGACCATTATCGAGTCCACAAGTTGTCGGTACAAGGTTTTGCAGTGAAATATCACTGGGACCGGGAATGAAACCAACCGTCAGCATGACATCATCAGTACAGGCGTTGGCGTCCGTTACGGTGACGGTATAGTCTCCTGCCGGAAGGTTCTCCGCAGTAGGGGCATTCAAGGTGGCATCGTGCGACCAAGTGTAGGTAAAGGGCCCGGTGCCACTTGTAACTTCTACGGTAGCCGAACCATTGTCGTTAGTACACAAGCTCGCAGTGACGGAAGCCACCGAAAGTATGGGTTTTGGAGTCTCACCAACACTGGCAGAGAGGGTGTTGGTGCAGTTGTTTACGTCGGTGACGGTTACGGAGTAATCACCTAAGGCCAGGTTATCGGCGATTGGCGTATTGAGTGCAGCGTCGTGCGACCAAATGTAGGTATAAGGCGGTGTGCCTTCCGTAGTACTTACTTCAATACGGCCATTAGCTGCCTCGCAGCTGGCATCGGTAATACTTACTAAGCTTAGGATAGGGCCACCTGCTGTCGGAATATTGAAGGGAATGATCAGCGTACAATTGTTGGCGTCGGTAATGGTAAGTTGGTAATCGCCCGCCGTTAAGCCAATTGCCGTATTGCCACTCTGGCCGCCCGGCCAACTGAGGGTAAGGGGCTCCGTGCCTCCACTAGCGGACGCCGTTGCCGTACCGTCGGCCTGGTTGCAATTCTCTGCGGTGGTATTTGTCACCTGAGCCATTATGGTGGGTGGTGCCGCGAGGCTTACTGTCTCTACAGGACTTTCACAACCGTTCGCGTCGCGGGC
This sequence comes from Bacteroidota bacterium, assembly GCA_038750915.1. GTDB lineage: Bacteria > Bacteroidota > Bacteroidia > Chitinophagales > Saprospiraceae > Neolewinella. Next base: position 5,061 of record JBCDGT010000004.1, on the reverse strand, counting down.
CTGAATGCTGTAGTTCCCCGCGGCCAATCCGGTGAAGCTAGCTTCGTCTCCATAATCGCCACCATTGAGGCGGTACTGCAAGGGTAGGGTGCCGCCGGTGGCAACGATGGTTATGCTTCCGTCCATTACCTCTGCACAACTGATGGGTGTTGTATTTCCCATCACCGCTGTCGGGCCTGCTATTAGATCAATAGAAAAGTCGACGGAAGCGGTACAAGCGTTCGCGTCCGTTACGGAGACGGTGTAGTCCCCTGCCACTAAATCCGTAAGGCTGGCGGTATTCTGGTTGGCGTCGTGTGACCAAATATAGGTGTAAGGTGGGGTGCCTCCCGTAGCAGTGACGGAGGCCGCGCCGTTACCGTCCGTACATAAACTGGGAGTTACCGATTCAACGGCTAGACTCGGTGGCGCACTTTCACTAATACTGACCATCAGCTGGCTAGTACAAGTATTCGCATCGGTGATGGTGACGGAGTAATCGCCGGCACCAAGGCTGGTAGCTAGTGGCGAATTGAGGTTGGCATCGTGCGACCAGGTGTAGGTAAAGGGAGCGGTTCCTTCCGAATTACTCACTTCGATACTTCCATCAGCAGCACCACAGTTAGCATCCTCGGCATTGACGAGGAGCAGGTTTGGTCCCCCTGCAGAGAGGATGGTGAAATCGATTAATTGTTCACAGCTGTTCTGATCGGTAATGGTGAGCTTGTAGCTGCCGGCAGCCAGTCCGGATATTGAGGTGCCGGTTTGTCCACCGGGCCAACTGAAAACTAAGATTCCCGTACCACCACTGGCCGTAGCAGAGGCCGTACCATCGGCTTGGCCACAGTTTTCCGGAGTAGTCTCGGTGATACTGGCCGTGATGGTTTGAGGAGCGTCTATGGTGACGGAAGCTACCGGGCTTTCACAAGCATTCGCATCGCGAACTTGGATGGAATAATCTCCCGCCGCGAGGCCGGTAAATGAGTTTTCGTCACTGTAGTCACCACCATTGAGGCGGTACTGTAGGGGAGTAGTTCCTCCGGTTCCGGCGATGGTAATGCTGCCATCCGTTGCACCTACGCAAGAGGTAGGAGTGGTAGTGCCCGTTGCGGCAGTCGGGCCAGTTACTAAAGTGATGGTTAGGTTGACGGAAGCAAAACAGTTATTAGCGTCGGTAACGGATACGGTATAGTCACCAGCTACTAAATTTGTAAGGCTGGCACTGTTCTGATTGGCTGCGTGAGACCAGTCATAAGTGTAAGGCGGTGTTCCCCCCGTAGCGGTAACGGAAGCGGAACCATTTCCGTCCTGGCAGAGGCTGGGGCTGACATTGTCTATCGCCAAACTCGGTGGAGGAGTGTCGCCGACACTAGTGGTCAGCTGGTTAGAACAGTTGTTAGCGTCGGTAATGGTTACGGAGTAATCACCTGCCGCTAAACCTGTTGCCAGCGGGGCATTGAGCGCTGCATCGTGCGACCAAGTATAGGTGAAGGGACCGACGCCTCCACCGGTGTTACTAACTTCCACAGTACCATCTGCCGCGCCACAGTTGGCGTCTATTATGTTGACCAGTGAGAGGTTGGGCCCTCCGGCGGAAGGTATGGTGAAGTCTACTTGTTGTTCACAGTTGTTCTGGTCCGTGACGGTAAGCTGGTAACTGCCAGCGGTGAGGCCGGTGGCTAAGTTGCCCGTCTGCCCTCCGGGCCAACTAAAGCTTAAGGTACCCGTTCCGCCGCTGGCGGTAGCGGTGGCCGAGCCATCGGATAGGCCACAATTCTCGGGGGTAGTACCCGTGATGCTAGCGTTGATGGCTGGGGCGCTGGTAATGGTAACGTCGACTACTGGACTTTCACAACCATTACCGTCAAGTACTTGGATTTGGTACCCCCCCGCGGCAAGCCCCGTAAAGTTCATGGCACCTGCGTACGCGCCCCCATTAATGCTATATTCGTAAATACCATTGCCACCAGTGGCAAGTACATCAATGCTACCATTGCTATCACCAAAACAGCTTACGGCATTTGGCGTAGGTGTGGCTGCTACCGGTTCTGGCTCAGCGAGCAGTTCGGCTGGAGTAGTAAAGGTACAGCCGTTAGCATCCGTGATGAGTACACTATACTCCAAGGAGCCAGCCAGCCCGGTAAAGGTCGCAGAAGTTTGGGGGGCGCCACCATTTAGGGAGTAGGTGTAAAACGGTGTTCCTCCGGATGGGACAATTTCCAGACTTCCCAACTCTCCGTTACAGGCCGGACTAGTTAGATTAACAGTTCCTGTGATCGTAGGGCCATCAGTGACTTCGATGTCGTTGAGGGGAGCAATACATCCTTGGGCATCTTGCACCCGGAAATTGTAGGTGCCGGCGGCTAATCCGTTGAAGGTAGGACTGGCCTGGAAGGCTCCCATCCCCAGGGCGTATTGGAAGGGACCAGTACCACCAGTGGCCGTAAAGGTTACACTACCCGTAGCTTCACCACCACAGGTGACGTCCGTTACGTCGCTGGTTACGTTGATTTGGCTCTGTCCCTCCAGCGTAACCGATAAGGGGTCGAGCAAACCGCAACCGGAGTCGTCGATGACGTCGATTTGGTAGTCGCCTTCGGCTAAATTGCTGAAAACTAATTGGTCTACTGGTGCAGCGCCGTTGATGGACACCAGGAAATTGCTGGATTCGGGAAAGCTGTTTCGGGTAATATTGACCGTAAAGCCTCCAGTAGCCGCTCCGCCACAAGTGGGTTGTATGACGTCGATGATCTCCGCTTCCAGTGCATCTCTTCCACCAGGCAAGGGGCTACGAACAACCGTACAGCCATTGCCATCAGTGATTGTTAGCGGGTATTCGGCCCGACTGAGGTTACTACGAGTTGCGGAACCTCCAACGTTATTGACAGTGGCTCCTGGAGCGCCATCGGACCAAGCGATCGTGAATGGAGCTACGCCTCCCGTAGGGGTTATGGTGATGGAGCCGTTTTCCGAATCCGCACAGGGCGTAGCCGGGTCTCCACTGATGGTAATAGGGAAGCCTTCGCTCGAAGGGTTGAGTGCTACTTCTTGAATAAGACTACAGCCGGCCGCATCACGGATGCCGAAAACGTAGCGGCCAGAGCTAAGCCCTGAAACGGTGCGGGTCGCCTCGGTAGTAATGACACCCGCGAATACGATTTGGTAGGGAGCGACTCCACCAGCAGCTTGAACGGTGATACTTCCGTCGCCATCGTTTTCACAGCTTTCCGGAATAACTTGTGTGGTGGATGCCGTTAGGGGCTGGTAGCCAGGGTCGGTGATGGTATAACTGAATAATTTAGAGCAGCCGTCGACGGAGGTTAAGCGGACAAAAAGAGTACCGGCGGTAAGACCTTCCAGGGGAAGCGTTGCCAGCTCCGTATTGACGATGCTTGGGTTTTGTGGCTCTCCACTACCATCTGCCGTTGAGGAGTAGGCATAAGTAAAAGGCCCTACGCCTAAATCCACTACCAATTGTCCCTCAATAACAGGATCGCACCCACGGGGTGGGAGGGATGAATAAGACATTTGCAAAGGTGCTTCGGCCACCTCCGTGATGCTGTGTTGAAGTGTGAGGGTACAGCCGTTTGCATCCCGAACAATGATGTCATTTTCCGCCGCACCTCCTTGGGTGGTGGCCGTAGAAAAATCGCTGCCGTTGACGCTGTATTCGTAGGGTGGCGTACCGCCCGTTACCCCTGAAATGGTCAGGGTAGCGTCCGCACCCGTGCAGTCGAGCGGCTGGGCGGTAGCAACGGACCCTCCCTGTAAGATCGGTGGTGCGGATAAGGTAATGGGCGTGAAGTTGTCGCCAGCGACGTAGTTCCCTGGGAGGTAAACAGCACAGTTTTCGTCGGGTAGGGTGCCGTCACTCAACTTATTACGCAGGCGTACGGCATAGCCTTCGTTAGCGGCCGTAGGGGACAAGCCGGAAAAAGTATAGCGGCCCGCCAGTTCGATGAAGTCCACCGTCTCCACAACCGTTGCTCCGGAGGGCGGGTTAACGCTGCTGAAACGGACCAACTCTAGCTCATAACCATTAGAGCCACCACTAAAGTCTACGCTTATGTACCCATCACTTTCTCCCGCACAAGTAGGGTTGACTGCCTCCCCTAAATTCAAGGATAAAGGGGGAGTGTCGACAAAATCCGCAGGGGTGATACTTACACTATTGGAAAGGCAGGTGGCAACGTTCCTGCGACGAAGTAAGATGGTGTAATTGCCGGCAGGAAGCGGGAAATTAATGCGCTGATTGGCGGAACAATTGGAACGGTCGAGGGCTACAGAGGTATTTCCATCCGGTTCATTCCAAGTTGCCCCGCCATCCGTACTGTATTCATAGTAAAACCTTAAGGTAGGGGCAAAAATGGGGCCACCTTCCGGGTCGGAGTAATCGTCGCAAAGGATCGGCCCGCTGGCTAGCACGAATACTTGATGTTCGTCTCCTGAGCATACTGGAGGAACAACGAAGACCTCGTTTACTACTAGTGGGGCTGGTTCTACCACCTCAAAAGAGCTGAAGGTTTCACAGCCATCCGCATCGCGAGCTACGGCGGTATATTCCCCTGGAGGGATATTCTCAAAGAAGTTATTGTCGGCGAAGACGTTGTTAATTTCCGGAATTTTATATTCGTAGGGCGGCGTTCCTGGTGCAAAAGGACGTACGCTTATTTGCACCTGCCCGTCGGTATCCCCGTTACAGTCCAAATCGAGATTGGTGTTGGTAAGGGAAATGGAAAAATTGGGAGCTGAAGGAACGAAGAGATCAAAATCTCGGATACAACCACGGTTATCAGTCACCCGCACGAAATGGTCACCCGAGGTCAGGTTGTTGTAGAAAAACTCGGTACCGTTGGTGATGGGGGTAGTCGTAGCTGGCACCACATTGACGCCGTCGATGCTAATGCTGTAAGGTAAGATGCCTCCACGGATTGGGAAGGTGGCTTGTCCACTATTCGGAGTACAAGTAGTAGGGGCTACGGTGGTTGGGCAGTCACCAAAATTGCAGTCAGGAATCTCAATTTGGTTGGGGTCTTCCGTTACGGTGAAGTCAATGAAGGTAGAGCAACCATTATCCCTTCG
>JBCDGT010000003.1:0-17405 GCA_038750915.1 Bacteroidota bacterium | reverse complement strand
CGTCGGCGATATTGATCGACTACTTCCAGAAGTGTCTAGAAACACTTTGAAGTATGATTTGGCTAGATTGAAAGAAGCTGGCTACATCCGCCGCCACGGTAAAGGGCGGGGAACGGTATACGTGGCAACTAAAAAGTAGCCGCTAACAGGCTATCCTCCCTACTTATTCCACCAAGACTTTATGGGTGTAGAGTAATTCGCCGTTCCTAGTACGAGCAACCCGCAGGAAATAGGAGCCACGTGCAACATCAGTAAGGTCGAGGGTCCAACGGGTGCCAGAGGATTCCTCCCGCCGCCCCTCGGTAATTTGTCTGCCCGTTACGTCGTGCAAGGAAAGATATATTTGATCAGGCACCTCCACGATTACTTGTAAGTAAGCAGAAACTGGGTTGGGAAACACCCTTACCTGCTCGCTCGTCAGGGCAAAAGATACTGAGCTGGGGGTAGCCATTAACGCTCCTCCCACGCTACTAGTGGGTGGGGTGTCGACTACCTGCCGTACGTGCAGATAATCCAGGGTGATGGCAAAATTGGGGGCGAAGGAGGACATGATGAAGTGGAAGCCACCAGCCACATCAAAATCTTCGGTGAGTACCGTGGTATCCACGTTTTCATCCCCTAAACCTACGTTGGCAAAGCGAGTAACTTCCAGGAAATTGTTAGCGTTCACTCCAGCAGTAATCGCCTGGGTAGTAAGCTCGCCACGAGGAATGCGCAAAAGGGGGAAGTTGTTAATTCTGGCCGCCCCGTTACTGAGAGTATCCTGAATAACGGCCACCTGATTAATAGTATCGAAGCCAAAGCCCGACTGCCGGAAAAGAATCCGGTTCAGGGGGTCGGTAGCGGAACTGAACCCAAAGCCGTTGGCGTTACTAACAATGCCGGCAAATTCGAAAGTGACTGGGTCGGAAAAACTGGCTGCGGTACGGGCGTATTTGAAGCGTGGGCCGGGGTTCATCGAAGTACTGCCGTAAACCGCCCGCCCATCAATTACTTCGAATTGGGCAAACTCACCAACGGTTTCCCACTTAGTAGGGTCGATAGCTCCGCTGCTGAAATCATCGAAGAAAATAAAGGTATTCTCTCCGTCGGTTGCGGCTTCGGCCTGAGGCCGGCCGTAGTACAACTGCAGATCAACCGACGCTCCCGCAGCTAGAGAAGGGATTTTTACGTACAAGCGCGTGGTACTACTTACGCCTAGGCTGTCTCCCCAAAAGGAAAGCGGGGTACAGTCGGTGGTAAATACGCGTAAATCAGCACCATCAGCGCGAAGGGTGCCAGCATCAGCTAGGGCGCGGGTATCCAAGGTTACTTGAACTTGATAGTCGGTCAATTCCGCTCCCGCGGAATTATCGATGGTGATGACGCGGTAAAAGGTCCAACCGGGCGCACAGTCCTGAGCGAATAGACTGCCCACAATCAGCAAAGCGAGGGTGGTAAAATACAGTTTCATCGAATGTTTGTGTATGGGTTAATGCGAGTAGTCAAGGTAGAAGATAGTGGTTTTGGTGGAATAAGTCACCCGGATGGTAAGACTGGTACAAACTACTTCGCCGAAACTCCCGTCGCACTCTGCGAGTGCTTCCACCGTATTCTTTAGTACTTATCCGGATAACGCTCCATCCGTAGCGTATCTCCTTCGGGACTGCGGTAAATCCAGTCCCCAACTTTTTTGGGGTACTTTTTTCTTTGGACCACTCGATTGATTACTTCGTAAGTATCCGGATCAGGCGTAGGGATAAATTCGAGGTAGGTGCTATCGATTTGTTGGTAGTGGCCTTGGACTAAAACCTCTCCTGTACCAGTTAATTCCAGATAGCGATCGTCTAAAACCTCATTAGAGTAATTCGCAATTTTAATTTTATCCGTTTTGTAGAGCTTCGATATAAATGCTTCTACTTTGATAAAACATGGAGGTTCGTGATTTTCTAGCTTCGTGATTGAATTGGTGAAAAGCTTTGCATAATAACTGATAAAAGTGTGGCTATTGGATCGACTAACGAATACAGGCTCTTGTGACCAATCATTCCCACACGGATTCTTAATTTCCTCCTGTCGATATTGGTAGCTTATACGATTACCTTTCGGGGAGTAACTGAGAGTATCCGGTATATTAGCCTTCTTAAGATAGTAATTGATCTTACGAACCCCATCATAACAGTCACAAGCTCTACGATCTACCTCCCATAAGGAAGCTAGAAATTTGTGGTCTATCCCCTGCGCAAAAGCAGAAAAATTAACTATCAAAAGCAAGAACAAAACACCTAGCAGACGCAACATACCTTCAATAACCGCTCTGGGCCTTCCGACATTGCAATTTATGCCAACATCTTCCTAGGGGAGGAGCCCCTGGCCCCGAAATTTGGATAGGTAGTAAGCAAAATCATTTCATAAATCGTCAGTATCTTCTTTTCTCGGATTGGGAGATCCTCGGCCCGTGTAAACTTCAATTTTCTTACTTCGAACTTCGCCTCTTACTTTTCATCGCACCTGCGGCCGCGCCAAGAACAACTGGATAAAATCCCTACTTGGCGTGTAAAAAAACCATAAGTCGTGGCAACGGAACTTTGCGGTTAAGGGCACCAGCTCAGTGGGCCTTAATATTGTAGCACTATGGAAACAACGATTATTGCACAAGCAGCCGTCGCTGATGGAAAAGGTGGCTTTACGATTGCACCGACGGAGGTGAGTCCGCCAGCCGAGGGGGAAGTGGTGGTTAAAATGAAGGCGGCGGGCCTTTGCCACACCGATCACGATTCCCTGAGTTGGGGCAAACCCATCGTGATGGGCCACGAAGGCGCCGGCGAAGTGTTTGCTGTGGGCAATGGCGTCACCGACTTCCAGCTTGGCGATCAAGTGATCCTGAACTGGGCCACTCCTTGCTATTCCTGCTTTCAGTGTGAGCGAGGCAATGAACACATTTGCGAAAACAACTCACCAGTAGTAGCGGGTGGCAACGGTTTCACTCCCGGCCACGCCCACCTGGAAGGGACCCGCTGGCAAGGCCAGCCGATCGAGCGCTCTTTCAACCTGGGTACCCTGGCGGAGTACGCCCTGGTAAAAGCCTCCGCGCTGGTAAAGATTGGCGGTACAGATATTTCCGCTCACGCCGCTAGTATCATTAGCTGCGGGGTCATGACGGGGGTTGGCTCGGTAATCAATGTCATCAAAGCTAGCTCTGGTGAATCCGCCGCCGTACTGGGTACGGGAGGGGTAGGGCTAAACGTGATCCAGGGGCTGAAGCTAGCGGGAGTCAGCAAGATTATCGCCGTAGACATCAACCCCGAGCGCTTAAAGATGGCCCTGCGCTTCGGCGCTACGGATACCCTCCTCGCAGATCGCGCCGATACTGGTCTGCTGCAAGCGGCCGAACAAGTCAAAGCCATGACCAACGGCCGGGGTGCCGACTACGCCTTCGAATGCACCGCCATCCCGGCCCTTGGCGCCGCTCCGCTGGCTATGATCCGCAACGCCGGTACCGCCGTACAGGTAAGCGGCATCGAGCAGGAAATCACCATCGATATGAACCTGTTCGAATGGGATAAAATCTACCTCAATCCGCTCTACGGAAAGTGTAATCCGCAACGGGACTTTCCGCGACTGCTAGACTGGTACGCTAAAGGAGAATTGCTGCTGGAAGAAATGATTACCCGGACCTATCCACTCAGTGACCTACAGCAAGGCCTAGACGATATGCTGGCCGGCAAAAATGCTAAGGGCGTAATTACCTTCTAATGAGCCAGCCACGATTTCGCACCACCGAGCTTTCGCACCCACAATTCGAAAGCGACGGCCTCCGCTTCATTACGGTCAAAACCTCCAATTTGAGGGGCCGTGGTGACATCTGCGTGTTCGTACCCCAAGGAACTGGTCGAGATGACCTTCCGGTCGTCACCCTCCTCCACGGTGTCTACGGCTCCTGCTGGTGCTGGGCCCTCAAGGGCGGTGCGCACCGCACCGCTGCCAGGATGATCGCGACCGGAGAAGTTCCGCCGGTCATCCTCGCCATGCCCTCCGATGGCCTCTGGGGTGACGGTTCTGGTTATCTTCCTCACAACGGCCGTTCCTTCGGCAAGTGGATCGCCGAAGACGTCATCGATGCCCTAAGCCTCCTGATCCCCGAAGCAAAAAACACCCAGGAGCATTACCTGGGTGGCCTGTCTATGGGTGGCTACGGTACGCTACGGTTAGCTGCGGAATACCCCACTAAATACCAAGCCGTATCCGCCCACAGTGCCATTACTCGCCTGGAGGAAATGACCCAGTTCGTAGAAGAAGACCTAAGTAACTACCAATCACCAGGCACCACAGCTGATATCATCGACCTGTTCCGCCACCAGGCGGAGCAGCTACCACGGCTCCGCTTCGATTGTGGGGCAACGGACCAACTCATCGACGGCAACCGCTTGCTGCACCAACAACTCACCGAAGCCAATATAGGCCACGTCTACGAAGAGTTCTCCGGCGGCCACGAATGGATTTACTGGGAGACACACCTGGTGGACAGTTTGCGGTTTTTCTTTGAAAATACCCGCTCTTCATAACACCAAGAGATTAGGATGTTTTGGATACGGTAGAATGATTAGAATCGTATAGGAAAACATCCTAATCCCCCGTCTTCCTCTCTAGAATGAACGTTCAATTTAGCTCTTCTAACACCTCTTTCACTTGTGCTTCCAAATCCTCTATTCCCGAGAACTTCCGTAGGGAAAGCGACTTGCCTTGTTTCTTTAGTTCCGTTATTATCTCAATGATCAACTCTAGCGGATCAATTTCGTAGCCGAACATATTCCAATCGAAATTAGTCCCAATAATACGGTTATCATTAGCTAAACCAATGCACCAGTTTTCTAAGAATGCTGCGAGAGGGATTTCCTTGGGTGTGTAGGAACTCCACACTTCCTTAGCGCAAACTTTTGCCCGTTTTCTATCCGACCAAAAGCAAATTAACTCTAGTGAGTTTCCTTCCTGGTCTTCATACTCATGAGACGTTGAGTTGGCAACCCCACTAGCGTTTTCCAGCAGCCAGACCTGACTATTTCCTACTACTTCCTCAATAAATTTATTGTGCCTTTGCCTGGTTACTATCGCATCTTGGAGCATCCTAAACATTCTATCAAATCCAAAACATCCTAATCCCTTTTCACCACCCTCACCCGCACTGACTTACTAATCGGCGTATTACTCCCCCGCGCCGTGCGGGTGATGGGAACCAAGGTATTGGCTTCGGGAAAATAGGTAGCGATGTTACCGGCCGGAATAGAATAAGGCACCACTTGAAAGAGCTTAGCTTCCCGGATATCACCATCGTATTCGCTGGTGAGGTCGACTTTGTCACCTGCCTTGAGACCAATAGCTGCCATGTCTTGTGGGTTAATCATAACGATCCGTCGCTCGTTGTGGATGCCGCGGTAGCGGTCGTCGAGGCCGTAGATGGTGGTGTTGTACTGGTCGTGGCTGCGGACAGTCATCATCAGGTATTCTCCGTCAGCAAGCTCGATGTGGCTAAGGGAGGAAGCACTGAATTGGGCCTTCCCATCCGAGGTGTTGAAGTGGCGATGGCGGGGACCGTTCGGGAGGTAAAAACCCGCTGGCTCCCGTACTCGCTCGTTGTAGCGCTCGAAGCCGGGAACACAGGCAGCGATAGCAGCACGAATTTGGTCGTAGTCGTTGGCCATATCCGTCCATGGCACCAACTCGGATTTGCGGAGCCCCTCCCCTGCAAACCGAGTACGCGCACCTAAAGTCTTAGTGGCTAACTGACAGATGATGGCGACTTCACTCCGCAGATGCTCACTGGCGGGTTCCAGTACACCCTTACTCATCTGCACGACGCCCATGGAGTTTTCGCAGCTGACGAATTGTTCGCCCGTAGCCCTCACGTCTTTTTCCGTCCGCCCCAAACAAGGGAGAATCAGCGCCTTCTTACCGTGTACTACGTGGCTGCGGTTGGGCTTAGTGGAGATGTGAACGGTTAGGTCACACTGCCTGAGACCCTTTGCCGTATAGACCGTATCTGGAGTGGCGGAGAGGAAGTTGCCTCCCAGCGCGAAGAAAACTTTGGCACGGCCTTCCGTCATCGCTTTGCAGCTGTTGACAACGTCATAGCCCTCTTCAGTAGGTGGGTCAAAATTGAAATGGTTCTTCAATTTTTCTGCGAACTCCGGCTTTAGCTTTTCCCATATTCCTACCGTACGGTCCCCCTGCACGTTACTGTGGCCGCGCACGGGGCAGATACCGGCACCTTCTTTACCCATTGCTCCCTTACAGAGTAGAAGGTTAACCATTTCTTTGATGATATCAACACTATTGTGGTGCTGAGTCAGGCCCATAGCGTAGCACAAGACAATGCGCTCGGAGCCGTGGATAAGGCCAGCTGCTTCTTCGATTCGTTCCCGAGCTATACCGCTGCTATTGATGCATCTCTCGAGGTCCGTAGCTTCTAACATCTCCGTCCAGGCCGGGTAGCCGGAGGTATGCTGTTCGATAAAATTTTGGTCGAATACCGTCCCCGGAGCTTCCTTTTCTTTCTCCCAAAGGATTTTGCAAATAGCTCGTACGAGACTCATGTCCTCATTGATCCGTACTTGTAGAAAAAGATCGCTGATGGTGGTGCCACCACTCACTAATTTTAGTGGTCGCTGGGGGTTGACGAAGCCCCGCAAGCCCGCTTCTGGTAAGGGGTTCACTCCAATTACGCGGCCCCCATTTTCCTTACATTTTTCTACGGCGCTCAGCATTCGTGGGTGGTTCGTCCCGGGGTTTTGGCCCATGATGATGAGCAGATCTGCCTGATGGATATCCTCCAAGGTGACCGAGCCTTTACCCAGACCAAGCACTTCACTCAGGGCCGTACCGGTACTTTCGTGGCACATATTCGAGCAGTCGGGCAGGTTGTTAGTGCCGTACTGACGAACAAAAAGCTGGTAGAGAAAGGCTGCTTCGTTGCTGGCGCGACCGCTGGTATAAAAGATGGCTTCGTTAGGGGAGGCAAGGCTATTTAGTTCTTCGGCAACAATGCTGAAAGCTTCATCCCAGCTTACCGGAGCATAATGCGTAGCGTCCGGTGCTAGGTACATCGGATTGGTAATTCGGCCAGACTTACCGAGCTCGTAATCGGTCATTTGCCCCAGCGCTTCAATGCTGTGTTGAGCGAAAAAGGCGGGCGTTGCCCGGCGCTTGGTGGCTTCTTCAGCAATCGCCTTCACCCCATTTTCGCAGTATTCGGCCATGGGTGTCCGGTGGCCATCGGGGTCGGGCCAGGCGCAGCCGGGGCAATCGAAGCCCCCCTTCTGGTTCAGGGTAGCCAACGTTTTGAGTCCTTCCCCATAATGCATGTGCTCATCGACGTGCTTCAGCGAGTAGCGCAAGGCCGGTAGGCCGGCGGCTTTCTTAGCTGGTTCCTTGATTTCCAGCCCTTGCAGGCGTTCGGGAGTGAGTTCGGACATAATTTAGATTGCAGGTTGCAAGATATGGTACGGATCAGAAGGGGTAGACGTTGGGCGCGGCCGCGGGTGCAAGGTCCAGTTTTTATTGAGCAAGGAATGATTAGGAAGCATAAAACCTTCCACTATGATAATATCATCGCCAAGGATTTTTGACTGCCGAGTAACCGAAACACCATAGTTGGCAATTAATTCATCCTAACTGGTAACAATCTAAAACTCATGGCTCTGATAAATCCGCGCGTCGGTAAAATTTTATTTTTCTTGCCAATTGTATTATTGGGTATTTGGTGCTTCAATACAGTGAAACGGAATAACCAATTTATCATTTCCTCACCAGGAGGTTTGGCGGGTGAAATAAATTACTATGACCTCGGACCTGACAAAACTCCTAATCAACAATCTTTTAATCACGTAGCACAGACCCCCTATCTATATTTTTCGCCCGAGGTAGGAGACTGGGTATGGTCAGGACGCCCATCAATTACCAGTAAAGATGGGTATATTCTGCATGGGACTGAGTTTTGGACGGAAGAGATGCCATTTGGTTATTTATTCGACGACATCTGCTATGATAGTCTTGTGCTTACTTACTACTCTTGCTTTGGGGATTCCGTTAGTATAATGACACCAGTTCTACCGGCCGGCCAATTGAATATTCCCGTAAAGCGGCTTGATCGCCTGGCTGGCTATACACGTAAAAAGATATCCAAAACTGAAGGAACTCCCGAGATCGTTATCTCTCTAGAAATGATGGGCTGTTTTAGTTTTTCAGAACAGACGTTAAAGATCAGTGAGAATAACCTGGGAATCCTTACTCAATACTTTGAATTTGATTGGGAGCAAATATTTCGCGAGAATATTAGTCCTGTTTCTCAGCATCTTTATGCCAAAACCTTAGCTGCGATTCATACTGCTCAAAACACCAAGAGTGAAAACGAATCAACAACTTTCTACTTCGCCAAAATAAAAGTGGGAAATTCGATTATCAGACTCAACGATTACGAGCATGATCTTAGAAGTATCCACGATCTTTTTGATCTATTTAAGCAGCTAAATCCTCGCGAAGAGTAATTATCTCCCTATCAAAGTAAGAATCGTTAGAAGTGCGAAACAACTACAAGAGAATTATCCGGTACTGGCTATTCTTGCACTCCCCGTGTAGCAATTAAAAGTGTCTTCCCGCGTAAACCCACAAAGCGTCATCCCCATCTCCTCCGCCAACTCTACCGCTAGGCTGGAGGGCGCTCCTACGGCCACGACAAAACTAATGCCCGCCATGGCGGCTTTTTGAATCAACTCGAAGCTGGCCCGGCCGCTGAGCACCAGCAGTCGTTCTCGCAGTGGTAACTCATTTAATTGAAAGTAATGACCGATCAGCTTATCTAGAGCGTTGTGACGACCAACGTCTTCGGCGAAGTGCAGCAGGTGGCCGTCCTGATCAAAAAGTCCGGCAGCGTGAATTCCTCCCGTTTGGGTAAAGAGGGTTTGGGCCTCACGTAGTGTCGGGGGTAATTGCGGGATCATCATAGCGGGTATTTGCCAGTGGCCAGGCAAATCACCAAAAGGAAGAGCAGTGTAGACTTGCTCCAACGAAGTTTTGCCACAAACGCCACAGCTACTGCTGGTATAACCGTGGCGTTCGAGGCGGGCCCAATCAATGGTCACCCCCGTAGCAAGAGTGACGGTAACCGTGTTACGAGACTCCCGCTCATTAGCAGCTCCTTCTGCGACTTGCAATACGGCCGAAGGTTCCGTGAGAATACCCTCAGCAAATAAAAAGCCTAAAGCCAGGGCGGTATCCTCACCCGGGGTACGCATGGTGATGGCTACTGAGCGGCTTTGGTGGCCAGTGCGGAGGCGAATATTGAGGGGCTCCTCCTGGGCCAAACTGTCTTCAGCGGTACTCGCCTTACTAACGCTAAAGCGTAGCAGGGTGCGGCGGGTAATTCCTTCTGCGGTAGCCATATTTTTTGCGGTAAGGTAAGGTGACTACTGATCGTAATCAGTAAAAATTTCAGCTATACCTTTAGCCAACAAAGTAACTTTCGAGACACAACCTTAAATGCTACTCCCTTACCGCCAACCCGATCGCCTGGAAGCTGGCTGCGATGAAGCCGGCCGTGGGTGCCTAGCTGGCCCCGTCTTTGCCGCCGCCGTTATTCTACCGCTGGGTTTTAGTGACCCGGACCTGAACGACAGTAAAAAACTGAAGGAAAAGGATCGAGATGCCCTGCGATTGCGCATCGAAGATCAGGCCCTGGCCTGGGAGGTGGCCAGTTACAGCGTTGCGGAAATTGACCAGTTCAACATTTTCCAGTCCAGCTACCGAGCCATGCACCGGGCCCTAGATGCCCTAAAAGAAAAACCGGCATTCTTGCTGATCGACGGGAAATTCTTCATTCCCTACCAAGACATTCCCTACGAATGCGTCATCAAAGGAGACGGTAAATACCAAAGTATTGCCGCAGCGGGAATTCTAGCAAAGACGCACCGCGATGAACACATGCGGAAGCTGCACGAGCAATACCCTCAGTTCGGCTGGTCCACCAATGCTGGCTACCCTACCGCAAAACACCGGGCGGCCATCAAGGAATTTGGTGCTACCGAATACCACCGCAAAAGCTTTCGCCTCCTACCGGAGGGAAAGCAATATTCCCTATTTGAGCAGTAAGTATGGTTGACTCGGCAGACGAGCAACCAACAACCTAAGCCCTCCTTCAAGCGTAATCATCGCATGCGTTGTTTACTATTTTTCCTTGCTTTCCTTTTTTCTACCTGCTTATCGGCCCAAGAAGCGACTGAGACTCGCCCCCTAGTGGTGGCTTCCGCGAGCATCTTTGCCGATATGGCTGAGGTAATTGCTGGTGACCATCTAAGGATACAGATGGTGGTCCCCATCGGTGGTGACCCGCACATCTACGAGCCAACTCCTGATGACGTAAGGTTAGTAGCCGCTGCCGACTTAGTACTTATCAATGGCCTCACCTTCGAAGGCTGGATGAATGAGCTCATTGA
Source organism: Bacteroidota bacterium (assembly GCA_038750915.1). Lineage (GTDB taxonomy): Bacteria > Bacteroidota > Bacteroidia > Chitinophagales > Saprospiraceae > Neolewinella. The sequence continues at coordinate 6,942 of JBCDGT010000003.1, read as the reverse complement.
GAACAGTGGCACCAAAGCGAAGACCGTTACCATCACGGAAGGCATCGGCACCATCGAAAGTGAGGAATACGCCAACTCCAGTGATCCTCACGCTTGGATGACAGCAAAGAACGGCCAGACTTACATCCGCAACATCCGGGACGCTCTGATCGACCTAGACCCTTTCAATAAACAGGTCTATGAATTCAATGCCGGCGTGTATTCGCAACAACTGGAAGATTTGGACCTGGAGATTTTCCGTCAGATCGAAAGCATCCCAGAACAACAAAGAATCTTGATCACTAGCCACGATGCCTTTCGCTACTTCGGCCGTCACTATGGTATTCAAGTGGAAGCCGCCCTTGGCACGAGTACCGACGCGGAAGTACAAACCGACGACGTCAACCGGCTTACCCGCATCGTAAGGGAAAGCGGCGTGCCCGCCATTTTCGTGGAAAGTACCATCAACCCTAAACTCATCCGCCAGATTGCTACCGACAATGGCGTCATCATCGGCGGTAGCCTCTACGCCGACTCTCTGGCGGACCCCGACCATCCCGCCGGAACCTATGAAGGAATGCTGAAGTATAACACGGCCACCATCGTTGCAGCACTTAAGGGACAAGTACAGGATGCTGGTATTGGTTTTGGGCCCAGCACGGCCCAGCAGGCCATTTTACTCGCTATCATCCTGGCAGTAATGTTAGGAGCGTTTTTCTTTATGGTAAATCGATTAAACCGAGTGTAAGTTTTTGTGTGTACTTATTGTTTACTCCATGCGGTGTAGCCGCCCGCCAAGTTGTAGACCTCCCTTACCCCAAGCTCATTGAGCATTTTTGCAGCACGGCCACTGCGGCCGCCGGAGGCACAATACACTAGGTACGTTTTGCTGGGATAAAGGTTTTTCAGTTGTTCGGCAAAATTGGTGGCTCGAAAATCCATTTCGATGGCTCCATCAATGATCCCACGGGCTGTTTCTCCGGGAGTACGCACGTCGAGGAGTACGGTATTATCTCCGCCAATGCGTTCGGCGAATTCCGCAACCGATAGGTCTTGGTAAACAGGAGTAGTAGGCTCTACCATCATGGCAGCATCAGATGTTGATTGGCTTTCGGCCGGGCTACCACAAGCACAAAAGAAACATAGTAGTAAGGAGGGGAATAGGCGGTACATCATGTCGTCTGATAAGCATTGATGCCACCATCCAGGTGGACAAGTTGGGTAATGCCGGCGTTGCGCATCAGGGTACATGCTCGAACACTGCGGCGGCCACTACGGCAGTAGACCAAGTATTCTCGGTTGGGATCCAAAGCTTCCATTTGCTCCAGGAAGTTGGGGCCAAGGTAATTATAGTTAACGGCACCTTCTAGGTGAAAAGCGGCAAACTCCTCTTCCGTACGAACATCGATGACGCTCCCTGTGGGAGCAGCGGCACGCAGCCGATCAAACTCCTCGGGGTCCACATTATTAAGTTGCTGCTTGAGCAGTTGCCAGCGGGGGATCGGGCAGGTGGGTGGGCCTGCGTTGGTGTTGGCCATGGTTATTTTTATTCAATTAGCTTCAAGATAACGTCTCAAAGGCAGGTTTTGCTTTATCACCAAACAATGAATCATTGCTCAATACTTGATTTCATAGGCTCCATCTTCTGCCGTTATCCAAATCTCCAGGCCACGCTCCGCCGCTAATTGCCGCCATTTATCTAGAAGGTAGTAGGGGTTGGAGCCATCAACAATGAGGAAGGGACGATGGTCGGGATTAAGATCAGGAAAATCGCGTAAAGAATATTTATTGCGAACCAGTAAGTGAGTAGCTTTTTTGATGGTCGAGAAATCAAGTTCTTCCTCGGCTCCGTCGAGTAAAAACCAGTAAGTTGCCCCGACGGAAAGCAGTGGATAATTTAGTTGTGTCCGTTCATCAATTAAGGTATCTGCCGTCGCGGCAAGCGGGAGGGTAACAGCTGGCCGGTAGCCCAGTTCCTCCCGGCGGGGTCCGGCGGACCAAGGTAGGTTATCCGGACTAGGCTCCTGACCAAAGGTGATAGCTTGATCTCCCCCTACTACGTCAATGAGCGTTTTACGAGAGAGGTGATAGACAATCAGGCTAGCTTCTTTACCCTTAGTTGGCACCTGCGCCCGCGCCCAAAAAAGGCTAGCAAGTAACGTAACTCCGAAGCTTAATAAAGCCCACCTACTGCGCCACCGCAGCCAGATAGCCAAGCTTCCAATGGCTAGAGCAAGCAATAGCGCCGACCAAGCATCAAAGTGCTGTACCCGCAATAAAGCGTGGGGTAAGCCCTGGAAAAAGAAGATGAACGCATTCTGAAGTGAGATGATAAAGCTCAGCAGTCCACCGCTTAAATTCGCCAGTAGACTTTCGGGGAAAAGGCCCGCCACTAAGCCATGTAATAAGCCCGCCAGCATGGCCACAAAAGCGGAAACGATGACCACCGTACCACTCAATAAAAAGTATACCGGAAAGCGACCGAAATGGAAAAGTGAAAGAGGGAGGGTGCCTAATTGGGCTCCGGTGGAGGCCGCGAGGGTAGACCAGATATTGCGAAGGATGCGATTAGGCCAAAACACCATCCGGTTCAGGATCGGTGTAAATAGCACAATACCGATAATCGCCGTAAAAGAAAGCTGAAAGCCGACTTGGAATAGTTGCCCGGGATCGAACCAAAGCATAAGTAAAGCGGCAAAAGAAAGGGTATTGAAGATGTACGATCGCTGCTTAGTTAGGCCTCCAAAAGCCAGTACGGTGAACATGATGGCCGCCCGCCGTACGGAAGGGCTAAGGCCACTAACAAAAGCAAAAACCCAGACGGCCAGGGTGCTGATCACGGCCAGGGCTACCCGTCCGCGTTTCGTGCGGTTAAGCCGTAGTATTCGCCCCAGTAAGGTCCGAACAATGAGGAAAATAATACCTACGTGCAGACCAGAAACCGCCAGTACGTGGATCGCGCCGGTATCTGCGTAGGCGGATTTAACCTCTGGCGAAATGAGGTCGCGCTTCCCCATTATGAGGGCTGCGGCTACGGCAAGTCGGTCGCCAGCCAGGTGGTTTTGGAAAGTACGAAACCAGGCAGTCCGCCAACGTTCTGCGGTTGCCCTTAAGCCCGTTGCGCCACTACCAGTAGCCCGCCAGCTGGTATCGTCACGCAGAAAAAGTTGGTGGTATACGCCTTGCCGCGACCAGTAGTTTCGCAAATCAAAAACGTAAGGATTCAGGGGGGGCCGCAGCGGAGTCGGCACCCCTTGAAACACGACCTTATCACCCGCCTGCAAGCGCCCCGCCTTTTCACTCGGCGGGAGGTAAAGTAAAAGTTGGCCCGTGACCAGCCGATCGCCTAATGAATCATTAAGTAGATAGGTAAGTCTTACTTGGGTGCGCAAGGTTTTCTGCCCGGGGCGAATGGGGCCAATCACGCCAGTAAGAAGGTCTCCTTCGCTTAGCTGGTTAGCAAAAAAAGTTGCTTGCTCGGGTAGGTACGTAGCGTTCGTCCGCCAACCTGCCAATAGGAAAACCGTAAGGATAATACCAATGGTACCCAAACGGCCAGGCCAACGGGCTACACTTTTCGTAAAGGCAGAAAAAGCGGCGAGGACGCAGGTGCAAAGTGCACTTAATAGCCAGTAAAAAGGTGGTTGATACCCCAGTAAATCCGCCACCCATATTCCTGCCCCAAAGGCCAGCACCACAAAAAGTAGGGGCACCGCCCCCCAGGCCGGTGGAGGATATTTTGGGAAGGGCTGTTCAGACACCTTGCGAATGTAGCGGAATTATTAAGAACCGGTTACGATTTAAGCCGTTTCTTTGCCCTCCCAAAGTTCCATTTTTCCATGCATCAGCTTCAGCTCGATCAACTCCAGTTCGCAAAATCACCCGACGGTCTGTTGCCCGCCATCGTACAAGACGCCAAGACGCGGTGCGTGTTGATGCAAGGCTACGTCAATCGGGCCGCTCTGGAGAAAACCCTGGAGACCGGTCTAATCACCTTTTACAGTCGTAGCAAAAAGCGCCTGTGGACAAAAGGAGAAACCTCAAAAAACTACCTCCGTCTAGTAAGTGCTCATCCAGATTGTGATCAGGACAGTATCCTTCTGTTTGCTCACCCCGAAGGACCTACCTGTCACACAGGGGACGATACGTGTTGGGGGGAGATCAACCAAGGAGATTTTATTGACCACCTAGAGCGGACCATCCAACACCGGCGGGATAACCCGAGCGAAAGCAGCTATACCAGTAAGTTACTCGCCCGTGGCATCAATAAAGTTGCCCAGAAAGTGGGAGAAGAAGCCGTAGAACTAGTCATCGAAGCCAAAGACAACGACAAGGACCTCTTCCTGGGCGAAGCAGCTGACCTAATGTACCATTATCTCGTCTTGCTAGCCGCTAAGGGGTATACGCTGGAAGAGGTGCGGGAGGTGTTGAGGGGGAGGCATAAGTAGTCTGTTGGTATTTTGGTCTATTGGCCTGCTGGCCCGTTATCCCATTGAGGTAGGGCTTTTAAAGTTTCTCGCAACCAATTCCTACCCCTAAAACGTTCTCCAACAGTACAAAAACTACCTCCTATGACGCTAGAAGAGCGCATTACTGCCGATATGAAAACGGCTATGAAAAATAAGGACAAAACCAGCCTACGTGGTATTCGCGCCATCAAGAGTGCTATCCTATTACAGAAAACGGACGGCTCGGGTAAAGCCCTCGATGCGGATGGCGAAATTGCGATGTTGCAGAAGCTGGTGAAAAGTCGTCAGGATAGCCTAGATATTTATACCAAACAAGGTCGGGAAGACCTCGCAGTTACGGAGCGCGAAGAAATCGAAGTCATCAGTAAATACCTCCCCGCGCCCCTCTCGGCGGATGACCTAAGTGCGCTGATCGATGACGTCATCACCAAAACCGGTGCGACCAGTATGCGCGATATGGGTAAAGTAATGGGTATGGCCAATAAGGCTGCTGCTGGCCGGGCTGACGGTAAAACCATTGCTTCGCTAGTCAAGCAAAAGCTGAGCTAGTCTGGTTATGACCTCAAATTAAAAGCCCCCATCTGATGATCAGGTGGGGGCTTTTTAATTTGGTTACTTAGCAGCACTAACGCACAAAAACAATTTTGCCCACTGCACTATCGGGGTTATTGAGCCCGAAGCGGCCGTTGCTATTGGCGAATACTAGGTAGACTCCACTAGTCACTCGTCGCCCGTTGTAGTCCGTTCCTTCCCAGACGAATTGCCCACCGGTAGCGGTACCTTCCGCAACGAGCTTTCCAGAAATATCCGTCACCTTCACCCGGGCATCACGGGCCAGGCCATTGATGGCAATGGGGCCAGCATAGCCTGGTTCAACGGGATTAGGGAAGATGGTAAGTTCGTCGCGGAAAACCCTGGTGGCACTGGTAGCTTCTGCTCGGTAGCTAATGATTCCTAACTCCGTACCAAAATACACCGTTCCGGTATTAGGGTCAATGGCAATATCCCGAACAATGTTATCCAGTAAAGGGCTATTACCCTGATCGAAGAAAAGTAATTGATCTTCTCCGTCGGGAGAAAGGAGGTAGGCACCGCCGCTGGTACCAATCCATTTACGGTTACCGCCATCGACGGTGATGGAGCGAATTTCCTCGGTTTCCAGCAGGAAGCCACCGAAGCCGTTGGCTTCAACGATCGGGAGACGACCCTGACAGATATCAGTATTAAATACGGCTTCATTGCATTCAAAGAGGACGATACCCTGTGCGGTTCCTACCCAGACGTTGCCATCCAAGTCTACGGCGATACTACGCACGCTATTAGTGGGCAGTTGACTATTGGAACTGGTAATCGTTCGACACTGATCATCCGAAGGGTCCAGCGGAGTACCCATAGGATCGAGGACAGTGATACCACCACCGACACTGGTAGCGTGGACGACCCAGATATATCCACTCCGGTCAATTTCGATTGCCAGGGCATTGTTGATAGTACAGTCATTACCCAAAGCTGCCCACTGCCCTTCCGGACTGCGAACACTAATGATACTCCCTTCGGCAGCAATACTATTGGCCAGATAAGTGAACCCGTTCTGGTCCGTTACGGCACCGGCTACCCTAACCCGGCCGGCACCTGCGCCCGCGGCTAATTGTAAACTGCTGTTGGTCTCGTCAAATAACTCTCCGTCCGCCGTTTCCTGATCGAAAGCAATAGCCCCTTCGAAAAAGCTGCTGAACCAGTGACGATCATACACTGGATCATAGTGGACATCGATGATGGCTCCTACATCATCATCTCCTTGGTCGCGGCCGTCGCGGCCCCGAAAAATCGTGGTATTAGTCCGGTTATAAATCGACCATTCTCCATTGAGAAAACGGTATACACCGTCAAAGGAAAAACTAGGGCTAAAGTTATCGTTTAGTGGTCCGGGAGCTACCCAGAGGGCCGTTCCGTCGTGCAGTAATCGGTAATTTTCATCATCTAATGGCCCGCCGTATTCGATCTGAGAGCAGTCATTTTCGTTGATGTTATCTAGAAAACGGATGTTCTCTACACTTTCGTCTTCCGCCAGCCAGATACGGCCACGGTCGTCTTCAATAGCATAGTTTGTACGAAATACACAAAAGGCGCCCAATTCATCCCGATAGCCGTTTTCATCAAAGAAAATGAGCTGTTGGTTAAAGCAGCGGTTATCCGGGCAGCGATAGCCAACGACTAGCCAGTCGGGGCCATTAGCAGTAATGTAGCGAAGTTCGTAATTGGGCTCATCGTCGTAATCATAAAAAAGGGCCGCAGTATCCGCCTGGAGACGATAAAGATCGAAACCGATCCCGAAGTACAAATCTTCTTTGTAAACGTTGATGGCTTTACTGTCGCGGAGAGGTGGCCAGATGTCCCCCCTTGCAGCGCCACTTCGCGGCGGTTTAGGTCAGTCACATGGTGGATTTGGTGTTGGATGGATCAAGTAAAGACGCGGAAGACGACGCGTTGTTGG
>JBCDGT010000002.1:0-20622 GCA_038750915.1 Bacteroidota bacterium | reverse complement strand
TTCCGGCATTATTGCCGGCCTTGCTTTTCTTGTCTTCACCGCGGCTACGATCAGTCCCCTCAACGATAAGTACTTCGAAATAATGAAGGCGATTGAGGTATACACCAACGTGTACAAGGAGGTAAATACTTATTACGTTGACGACATCGAGCCCAACCAGCTCATGCGTACCGGCATCGAGGCGATGGTGAGTTCACTAGACCCTTACGCGAACTACATCAGCGAAACCGACGTAGAAGTCGCCCGCCTGCAACGCAGCGGCAAGTACCAGGGTATTGGTGCAGACATTGAGTACATCGATGGCCTCCCTACCATCATGACCCTCTTCAAAGACCAACCGGCTGATGCGGCTGGCCTCAAGACCGGAGACCGTCTCCTGGAAGTCGACGGCCGGGAGACCGCCGGCTATAATCGCGAGCAGCTGGAGGAAATCATGCGCGGCTTCCCCGGCACCACGATGGAACTCACCATCGAGCGGCCAGGCCAGGGGCAAAAAAGCATCGATCTGATCCGTGGCAACGTCAATATCCCTAACGTTCCCTTTAGTGGTATGCTGGATCGTAACGTCGGTTACGTAGCCCTGACTACCTTCACCCAACAGGCGGCCAAAAACGTGCGCGATGCCGTCAGTAAGCTGCGGGCGGATAATCCCAATATGCAGGGCGTCGTCCTTGACCTACGCAATAACGGCGGAGGGCTTTTGAACGAAGCCGTGGACATTGTCAACATCTTCGTCCCTAAGGATGAACTTATCGTTACCACCAAAGGCAAAGTGCGGGATTGGGACCGTAGCTATAAAACCCGCGGCAACCCGCTGGATCTCGAACTTCCAGTAGCCGTGCTGATTAACGGAAAGTCCGCTTCGGCTTCCGAAATCGTTAGTGGTGCACTGCAAGACTTAGACCGTGCCGTTCTGATCGGCCAGCGCAGTTTTGGTAAGGGGTTGGTACAAAACATCATGGAAACCGGTTACGGTAGCCGGGTGAAGATTACCACTGCCAAATATTACATCCCCAGCCAGCGCTGTATCCAGGCCTTGGAATACCGCGAGGGCAAGCCGTATGATATTCCCGATAGTGAAAGAGCCGTCTTCAAAACCCGGGCCGGCCGCGAGGTCCTCGACGGTGGTGGCGTAGCCCCCGACATCAAGCTCCCCGTGCTGGGCGGCAAAGCCGTTACCCAAGGGCTTTTGGACGAGCACGTCATTTTCGATTTCGTCAACGGTTGGGTAGCCGAACACCCCAGCATTGATTCCGTAGCCGATTTCCGCTTCCCAGACTGGGATAAATTTGAAGCCTTCCTGCAGCGCGGCGACTTCGAGTACACCTCCAAGGCGGAAAAAGCATTAGCATCCGCCCAAGAACAGGCTAAGAAAGAAGGCTACGATATCACTAAGCAGTTAGCCGCCATCCAGGAACAGGTAGACAAGGAGCAGTTGGCCGCCATTCAAAGCTATAAGCGGGAAATCATCGATATCATCGAGAAGGAGATCGCCGGCCGCTACTTCTACCAACGCGGCCAGGTACAGATGGGCCTGCGCAACGATAAGGAAGTACAGGAAGCCATTGCGGTGCTGAATGATCCGGCGCGCTACGCTCAGTTATTGAAACCGGCTAAGTAGGCTTAGTAAAACTCTCGCTCAGGGACCCGCTTACAGGCTTTTTCACTTTCCTGTAGGAGCTTATTCTCAAGAATCCAATGGTCGTCAAGTAAGGATGAATAGCAGATTCGCATGGTCAATTTACGGGTATCTTCTTCAAATTTCCGGATGGCGGGGTCCCACTTCAAAAAAAGTAAACGGACGCTTTCACCAGGGATAATAATCTGACCGTTGGCCTCAACGGTGAATAATCGGTCGTACCCAAAAACCTGTTCCGGAGACATATAGTGCGCCCCAACCTCTAGCCAATTTTTAAAATAACGCTCTCCATTAGTAAGCTGGACTGAATTGATCCGCGCCAAGCCAGTCCCACTATTTTTAAGCGTAACCGAAAATCCCTCGTTGTTGTAGTTACGAGAAAGAGATAAGTGTGGATACACACTTACCCGCTGCTGCTCCCGCATTAAGCGCATTTCCTGCACGGAAACGTAGAGCGCGCAGAGGCTGATGAAAACAGCCGCCAGCGCCGTAGAGCGGTTAGCATCAATTTTGCGTAGGCGATTCCAAAGTTTCCTCATACCTGTTTTATGAACAAGGGGAGTAAATTGTTGACCCTGTTAATGATTAGTTTGACTGAATTCCAGCAGAGGGCGCGGCCGCAGGTGCAGGCTTGGTGGTTAGACGGCCTTCGGCCTTTTAGACATTATGTTGTTAGACGCTGCGCTTTTAGCTTTTCTAAAAGCGCAGCGTCTAAAAGTTGAGTAGCAACGTCTAACAGCGCGTAGCGCGTCTGCCTACTGCCCGTAAATCCCTTACTTTAGCTACACTATGGCTACTACCAATTTTATCGCCACTATTCCGGTGCTTTCCTCCGCGGACCTAACCAGAGACACTGCCTGGTACGAAGAAAAAACGGGCTTCCGTAACGTCAGCGATCAGGAAGGGTACGCCATCATGCAACGCGATGGTTTAGCGTTTCACCTACAGTGGCACCACGGTACGGAAGAGGACCCCGTGCTACCTGGCGTGGTAAGAATTTGGGTAAAAGGCATCCTCCCCTTATTCGAAGAATTCGTACACCGAGGCACCGTTTCCCCCGAAAAGCTGCGCATGGGTACTAGCTGGGGGACCAATGAGTTTGGGTTCTACGATCTAAACAGGAACGCCATTTTCGTGATGGAAGACGTGGAATAGCTACTTGCATTCACCTGGAGAAGAGCACATTCCAGCGATGAATTGAGCGACTATGATCAATTATTAGTGGAGCTACTCTTTGTCAGCCTACTCGCCCTAACTTTACTGTATGGACTTTTTACGCACTCCCGAAGATCGTTTTGCCCAGCTTCCTGGATATGACTATCCGCCGAATTACCACCAGCTAGCCGACGAGTTGCGCATTCACTACGTCGATGCTAACCCGAAAGGTAAGCAGGTCATTGTTTGTCTCCACGGCGAGCCTTCCTGGGGGTACTTATACCGCAAGATGATCCCCGGCTTAATGAGAGAGGGTTATCGGGTTATTGTTCCCGACTTGATCGGTTTCGGCCGTTCTGATAAACCCGTTAAGGAAGCGGACTACACGTACCTCCGCCACGTAAACTGGATTCGTGAGTTACTTTTCGATCACTTGCAATTGGAAGATATTCACCTGTTCGTGCAAGATTGGGGTGGGCTTATTGGCCTCCGTTTATTAGCCGAATACCCTAGGCATTTCGCTAAGGTCGTAGCCGCGAATACGTTCTTACCCACCGGAGATCAACCCCTGGGCCCCGCCTTCGAGCAGTGGCAGGTAATGGCACGGTCCATGAAGCCTTTTCCAGTAGGGAATATATTACAAGTAGCCTCGCTGACTTCTTTATCTGCTCAGGAGATTGCAGCTTATGACGCGCCATTCCCCGACGAGAGCTACAAAGCCGGTGTACGGATTTTCCCGGAGCTAGTCCCCACTTCCCATGATGATCCAGCGGCTCCTGCTAACCGGCAAGCCTGGGCGGTGTTGCGTCAACTCGACACTCCCTTTCTTACCTTGTTTAGCGATTCGGATCCGATCACTAAAGGAGCAGAGAAGTATTTGCAACAGTATATACCCGGAGCAAAGGGGCAAGCCCACCAAATCTTAAGCGGTGGCGGTCATTTCCTCCAGGAGGATGTGGCGGAGGAATTAGTTACGGGCCTACTTGCTTTCTTTGCGGAGTAAGGCACTGCTCTGTATAACTCGTCTTGGCACCTGCGTTCAGCGCCCAAATCTTAGAGTTTACCCAGTTGCTCCAATAGCCACTTTTTCTCCGTTAAGGGGCTGGTTTCTTCGATTCGCTTGCGTAGCACCTCCTTCTTCTGCTTGTCCAGAGGGTTTAAGCGGCTTAGCTGGCGCGTTAGGCGGGCAACACTATTAAAATTATTACGATGTAGATCCGAAAGTTCTTTACGGCGGATGTAGGTTGTCATACTATCCACCTGACTATCAAGGGCGTCAAATTCATCTAGTTCGTAATAGATTTTAAGCAGTAAGGTTTTGGCTAGGATGTTATATACGGGATGCTTAAAATCAACTTGGACAAGTAGTGGCATAGCGGTGTTATAGTCTTTAAGCTCGTAGCCCAAGCGTGCCCGCGCAAAATATTCCGTGTTTTCTCTGATGTCCTCCTCTAATTGGTGCGTATACTGCTCGATGAAGTTGTGGGTCCAATCATACTCCTTTAGCTTAAGCGCATTATTGACAACATTGAGGTAGGTAGCTCGGGTCATGAGGCCATCTTCAGAGATCACATCCTTTTCCAACCCTAATCGGTACCACTCAAACGATTCCCGGACGTAAGAATCCCGACCACGGTTGGCGTTAGCAATACAAAGATTGATGGCCATCAAGTAGACGTAGCGCAAGTCTTTGTCATTTAACAGATCACCGTATTGAGAAACCTTATCGCGTAATCTGGCGATATTTTCTCCGTGTTCATCTTCTTCCGTCAACCCACGGTAGCCGTAGTAATGAATGGCGAGTACGGGATATTTATCTAGGTCTAGCTGCTGTACGTAGTGTACGACCTCATCGAGAAAACGCACCTTGAACTGCGTGCGGTACACTTTCTGATGAAAGAGCATATTCCAGCTGGCCTGAAGTTTTTCAATCAGGTAGGTAACATCGAGCGTATCGGCAATCTCCTGAAAACGGGGTGTCTCTCGGAGGTTAAAAAAATCGCGGTAATGGTCTTTTTCTACTTCTAACTGATACTGGTTACGAAAATAGAACTCATTTCGCACCAGGTTTTTCACCTGCAACTGACTCGCTTTTCCTAAACAGCGATACATTACGTCGGATACGCCTCTACGACGTAACTCATTAATGAGGGCTAATTGAGGTTGAATGGGCGTTCGCGTCCAGTTTTCGTATGCTAAATACCCTTCGGTAGCTTTGAGCGCCCAGTGAAAAGTTTGTCGTAGGCGCGCGTCATCGAAAGTTTCCTGAGGGAAAATCCGCTTCCAGATGCGCGTTTTACCAAGGGCCGACGTTTTAATCAGGCGGTTCGGGTCTCCGACGAAGTAGGCATGAAGTGCTCTTACGTCGTCCCGATTATTGTGAATAGGGCTATCCAGCCACTTACCAAGACGTCGCAAATCCGACTTGTCAAGTGCTCGGTAAACTTGAATCAAAGGATTTTTTTCAACGGTATCCGCCATTTTTTCAACAGTATATGAAAACGAAAAGAGCCCTTAAACCCCTATAAACAATAGAAAAAAGGTAAAGCCCACCTAAGTTTAGCGCTCAAAAATACCCATTTTTTTTCAACAAAGTGCCGTTTGTGTTTTTTGCCTCGGCCACATCTCACCCCATCTTTGTCATGCAATCAACGGATAGCCGACCTCAAACATCGAAAATGAAGACGCGACTTACGGTTCTGGCCTTTGGTCGTCAGTGTCGCCGCGCGGCCCTGATACTGGCTCTGCTGTGTACCGTCTTTCCCCTCGTAGCACAAAGGTTCGAAAAATCATTTGGTGGTCCTAAAGACGACTTCGGTCAGGCCATTTTGCAGACAGAAGACCACGGGTATCTCGAGGTTGGGTCAACAAGAGGCCAATTAGGGGACGATAATGATTTTGACATTTTCGTAGTTCGTACGGATGTAGATGGCACCACCATCTGGAAACGCACTTTCGACGATGGCTTCACTGAGCAAGGCATGGAAGTGACCCAGGCGGCTGACGGTGGCTATATGATCGTAGGTTTTCGGAAGGAAACGCCCAGCAGTCCAGAAGAAACACTCCTATTAAAACTAGATGAGCGTGGCAACCAAGTTTTTGCCAAAGTCTACGGCGAGGATGGCCTCGACGAACAAGGGCAGCAAATCATCCAAGTTCCTGGTGAAGGTTACCTGATTACTGGCTATCGCAAGATGGCGGGTAGTAGTAACAAGCAAATCCTGGCGATTAAGGTAGACGAAGACGGCAATGTCGTTTGGCGCGCTACGGTCGGAGAAAGCGATGACAACCAGGGCATTGGAGCGGTTCTTGGCAGTAATGGTGGGTTCATCATCGGTGCTAACGTCAAGAAAGAGCGTAATCCAAGCAATGACATTGCCTTCTACGGTCTCTCTGCCACCGGAGAAATGCTCTGGAGCAAGACCTTTGGTACGGACACGAAAAATGAGCAGATTGAAGATATCATCCGCACCTCCGACGGCAACATCGCTTTAGTAGGTTCTACGGATAATTTCAATAAGGCATTTATTGCCAAGGCAGATCTCAACGGAGATATGCTGTGGACTAAGGAGTTCAACCCTTCGGATTTCGACGACGAACTAAGGGGGGTGATCGAAGAAGACAACGGGCAAACCCTAGTCGCCGTCGGTCAGACCACGCCTTCAGCCGCCAACTTTGACGTATTAATGCTGAAAGTCAATGCTACTGACGGACAGCCCATCTGGCAACGTTTCCTCGGCTCCGAGGAGGCTGCTGATATCGGCGAAGATTTAGCCCCCACTACTGACGGAGGTTATGCTCTTGCCGCCTTCAGCTCCAGCACCGCTACGGTACTCGGTAACGAAATGGTCCTTTACAAAACGGATGATTTCGGCGCTACCCAAACCAACTACATCGTTGGCAAGGTGTACCACCCCGCCGCCAATGATTGTGGCTCCTTTACCGAAGGAGATCTTAGCATGAACGGCTGGTTAGTAATGGCCGAAAGTGAAACTACGACCTTCTTTGGAAGTACGGATTCCCTTGGCAATTACAGTATCAGGGTAGACAGTGCGGTTTACCAGGTGAGCTTACTGCGTAAGAATGATCGTTGGGAAGTCTGTAACCCAGGCCCCATCACGGCCAGCCTTACGGAACCTTACGACAGTAGTTTCATCGACTTTGCACTGCAGCCAGCCATCCAGTCTTGTCCTCTCTTAGAAGTCAGCCTGAGTGCTACTCCCGCCATCCAGTGTGACACCCAACTGATTACCGTAAGCTACGGTAACTCAGGTACGGATATCGCTACAGATGCGGAGGTGAGATTAGTGCTCGATGAAGCACTAAGTTTCCTCAGCTCCAGCCAAGCTCGAAGAGTAGAAAACAATCAGGAGCTGATCTTCCCGCTCGGAGACTTGGCCCCGAACAGTATGGGGTCTTTTAACCTAAAGGTCTTGCTGGCTTGTAATGACCTTGTTGAAGGACAAGCTATCAGTAGCGAAGTAGATATCTTCCCAATTTTCGACTGCGGTTCCGTAGATCCTGATTGGGATGGCTCCAGCATTACGGTTTCCGGCCGTTGTGACCTACAAAATGGCATCACCTTCAGGGTCACTAACGAAGGGAGTTTCCCAATGACGCAGCGTAGCAGCTACGTTATTGTTGAAGATATTCTACTGCGAACGCGCGGAGAAATTGAAATACTTAACGCTGCTCAATCTACGGACATCAATATTCCAATTGATCAAGTGGACGGAAGTACCTACCGGATGATTGCCGAACAATCGCCCGGTAACCCCGGCAACCTCTTCCCTACTGCCGTAGTAGAAGGCTGCCAAACCAACAACGCCGATTTTAGTACCGGCTACGTTGCCCAGTTTCCCGATAACGACGGGAACCTTAATCTTGACATTTTAACCCAGGAAGTCGTTGCGCTCGAAGAAGGTGCGCCTATACAATTGAAAGCCTATCCCCGAGGCTATCGAGATTCCATCATTATCCCAAAGACAGACATTGAGTACAGCGTCTTCTTTGAGCTGCCCAACAACGACTCATTTGAACGCGTGGTCATTCGCGACACCCTACCCGAGCAGTTAGATTTTAACAGCCTTGAGATGGGTGCCGGAAGTCATCCCTATGATTTCGTCCTCTACCAGGACGGGATTCTCAAGATCACGTTTGATTCAATCCGAATTTTTTCAGGCGGTGGCACGGGGGAAGCTGACGCGGTTACCCATAAGGGCTATGTCTCATACCGACTATCCCAAAAACCGAATACTACATCGGGGACCGTAATCAGAAATCGTGCCGCCGTTTATTTTGACTACCAAACACCTGTCCTCTCGCAGGAGGTGCGCCACGTAGTCGGCTGCGCAGATATATTCGACGAGAATAGCACCTGCTTGCTGACTTCCAACCGCAATCTCCCGCAAGCCCAAGGTGCTGCAATAAGGGTAAGCCCTAACCCCCTTGGTGAACGTACAACGGTACGTGTCACCGGTTGGGAACCCGAAAACACGGAATTCCGTTTCCAACTCTACGATGCCTCCGGACGCCAAGTCTTCCGGCAGTCATTTAGAGGCAAGCAAGCGGCTTTCCAAAGTCCTATACTCCCAGCCGGCAGTTACTTCTACGAAGTGAGCGGCGGTGGGTTCCTGATTGGAACGGGACAAATAGTTTTACCATAAAATATAGCAACCTAATTGAACGTTAGGATGTTACGTAAAATACCGGTGGTTTTCACACCACCAAAACTTCTTTTTTAGGTCGTCTTTTTTTTCATGAGATTATGATTGTTTGTGCCTGACCGCTTTGCGGTCGGGCTTTTTTTTGGCTTATTCGGAAGTAGCGGGTAGTACCCCTTACAAAGTATCTTTGCCGGAAATCTACTACCATGTACCAAGTCCTTAAACCGTTACTTTTTCAATTGGCTCCGGAAAAAGCACACCACCTTACGGTAAAAGGACTAGCCACTACCTTGGCAGCTCCGGGCATCAGCCAGGCTTTTCGAGCAACTTACCGGCTCGAAAATCCTGCTTTGCGGCGTACGTTATTTGGCCTTCCTTTCCCTAATCCGGTTGGCCTTGCGGCGGGCTTCGATAAAGATGGGAAGCACTATCATCACATGGAGAGCCTTGGTTTTGGCTTTCTTGAACTCGGAACGGTCACTCCCCTCCCCCAGGCCGGCAATCCTCAACCAAGACTCTTTCGTTTACCGCAAGATCGAGCGCTAATCAACCGAATGGGGTTCAATAACGAGGGCGTAGAAGCTCTGGCGAATCGCCTACTCCAGCATGGGCGCCCCGGGAAGGCAATTATTGGCGGCAATATTGGTAAGAACAAAGTCACCCCGAACGAAGACGCCGTAAGTGATTACGTCCGTTGTTTCGAACGCCTCTTTCCACTAGTGGATTATTTCGTCGTCAACGTCAGTTCTCCGAACACCCCCAACCTGCGGGCGCTACAGGACAAGGAGCCGCTCACGGCCTTGCTGACTACTTTACAAGAATTAAACGCAAAGTTGGCCCGGCCTACCGTAGTACCAACAGAAAAACTCGGTAAGCTGGGGGACCTCACCCAGGAAAAGCCCATCCTGCTAAAGATAGCCCCCGATCTTACCGATGGCCAGTTGGACGATATCATCGGCATCGTCCGGGAAACTGGCATCGCCGGCATTATTGCTACCAACACAACCATTGCCAGGGAGCCCCTGACTACTGACAAAAGCCGCATTCAAGAGATTGGCAACGGCGGGCTCAGCGGTGCACCAGTCCGAGAGCGCTCTACGGAGGTGATCCGCTACCTCTACGATAACAGTGGCAACAACCTGGATATTATTGGGGTAGGTGGTATTGACAGTCCAGCTGCCGCCAAGGAAAAAATAGCTGCCGGAGCTAAACTCATTCAGGTCTACAGTGGCATGGTGTACGCTGGGCCAGGCTTGGTAAGGGATATTAAGCGGGAGCTGCTTAAGTAGTTTCTAGGCGCGGCCGTGGTCACTGAGCTGGCTGAATGTGCAGGTACCATAAAAAGTAAGAGGCCTGAAGTTTGAAATATAAAATTTGAAGTTTAATCTGCGCGAATAAGGCAAGCCCACTACAAACGTTCTGACTAACATTTGTTAAGCGTTTTGTCACTAAAAATGATTATCCAGGCCGTTTCCGCTGACCGATCAAGGCGGTCAAAAGCGTAATTTTAGGAAAGCGGAGTAGAGTATTTACTGAAATTCGTTTCCGGATACTACCAACATAGGTGTTTAATCACCGGTTTTTCGTGATAAGCCACCGTAAACTCGATTTCAACGACCGTTCATACACTTATAAACCCTTTATATTCGTTATTTTGCCGGCCGTCACCCATTTCGTCCCTACACACTACTCCCATGTCTTCCTTTAAGGAACGTTTACTGACTGAGGTCAGCGGACTTTGTGAACAACTCTTTACGCAGCGGATTGCGCTAGTGCGTACCCAACAACTCGTGAGTGAAAAGTCAAAAGAAGACATTCGCCTCTTAATTATGGAGTTAGATACTCTCCGTCATTTGACCCCATTTCCGGACGAAAACGGAGTAGACAAGTCACCGCTGGAACAACTTAAGACGGACTTAGCCAATACGGATGATCCTCCAGAAGATGGCCAGGAAGTACTGATGAATTGGGTGAAAGCTTTTCGTCCAGGTACTACTACAAGCTTGGCTAGCGATGCCCCCCCTGTAATAACACCGCCGCTTAACCAAAGAATGATTGACAGCCTGGCCGAATTACGCTCCGAGATCGATAAAACCCGCATCCGGCTACTGCGTACTGGAGATCACTACGATCGCCCCGCTTATACCGCGGCCAGAAATGCTTTTACCCTCGCTCGCTCCGTTTACACGGAACGTTTACGTCTCAATCAAGTAAGTTGCACCAACGAAGAGGTGGCTACGGTAGAACAAGAACTTACCTCCGACGTGGCAACGGCTACGGGAAGCAACTTCCCGGACACCATCCAAGCTGCGGCGGATTTTATGGCAACACGTGTTTTTGCGGTCGCTTAACGGGCCGCCTGATAAGAGAAATTGGTATGAAAAAGCTTTTACTTTTTGCTGGCTTATTATTGACGACTTTTCCCCTGCTGAGCCAAAACATTGGGGCGGATATGCAACGCATCCTCCGCCTTGCACCTGCGGCCCGCGCCCAGGAAAGCCCAACCGATAACCCCGCCCTCGATACGATCGTCCTTACCTTGGCGTACTATGGGGGTATGCCGGAAGTGGAACAGATCGAAGCATTATTCTCCGGACCAGCACTACTGGCACACTACCGGAAAAATCCCGCCATTCGTGAGTTTCTTCTGGGGGAAAAACTCGACCAGCTACTGGAAAGTTATCTGCCACCAGCCGACTTAGCGCTCCCCGATTATCTGGCAACGAAACAGCGCGCCAGTTTCCTCCAACACTTAGCCGGGGACGAGCTGTTTAGCCGCGAGGGGAAGGTTGATCTCGGCAAAATTCGCCAGGAGTTTACGGCCCCTCCTGCCCCCGCCCCTAGTTTGAAAGCTGCCGCAGCAGGGGCAGCCAATCAGCCCGCCGGACTATCTACCGCCAACTTAGTTGGTAATGCCCTGAATGGCCTCTCCGACTGGATCAGTCGCCGAGCACAGGAAGAGCTGACCTACACCTTCTTGACGAAACTTCGGGAAGATTTACGCAGGAATGACCTGAACCATCTTTTTCCTCGCACTGCGAATTTCTTGCCACAACTGGATCTGTTGAATTACAAGGCCATCTTGCCCAGCATCCGTAAGGCGTTTACCGAAGACCTCAACGCGGTAGCTTACAATTTAGGCAATTACTTGGAGGCCCGCGATGCAGCGTCTTTTCGGGATCCCGTCGTCTATAATGTCTTTCTGATTTACCGCATCCTCGACCTGGAAATGCGAGAAGTTCCCCTCGCCGATATCCTAGCCTTCACCTACGGAGAACTGGAAAGGGCCCGGATTGACACCCGGAAAATTATCGACTTACGAATTGCGGAAGTGGATACGACAAACGCCGAATACCAGCATATCCTTACCGCTTTTGACAATTACATTAAAGCACAAGATCAGCTTAACAACCGCTTTCAAGCAGCGGAAGACCTACTGAGTGAGCAATTTTTCAACCCCATTCTTACTCAGGTAGAAGAAGGTGAATTTAGCGAGGACAAATTTGAAGCATTCATCATTCGGGCCGATGAAGTCTTCAGCCCCGCCGACGCTGCAAAGCTTCCCTTGAAGAATAACTACTGGGAAACGAAACCAAATCCGCCCGCTACCGGCATCGTTCGTTCTTGGCTACGGGGCGAAGAAGCCTACGCCTATTACGAAGCCTATCCCAGTCTAACCCGCTTTGACGAACTCTTTGGCCCCGACGCTCCTGCCTTTGACCCCCAGGAACGTCGAGCAGCTGGCCTTACCGCGGTACGGGAGATTTTGGCCCAGCGGGAAGACCTTGAAGCCTACGAGGCCCAGCTCGACCGCTTGGTCAATGCCCGCGAAGACCTCATCCAACTACGGAAGGAAGTAGCCAACCAACAAGCCGAAGATGCCCTAGCCAAAACGCCCCTGAAAGAAAGGAAAGCGACTTTGCTCAGTGATTTAGACGCCGAGTACGATCACGATCCGCACCCCGCTCTTCGCCTACTGCGAAAGGTGACCGAGGAGATCCTGATTGATCAACCCTCCGCCAAAAAACAGTTGATTGCCACGGAAAAACGCCTGGCGGACTGGGTAGCAGAAAGAGGTAGCTCCACTTCTCCTTACGCCAAAAAGCGCGAACAAGGCCCGATTGCTGCTAGTAACCTCCCCCCGCTACAGCCAGCGATAAATTCCATGCGGGAAGCCTACGATCAACTACACGAAGCCGTACAATCCTACAGCAGCTCACAGGCCGATAGCCTCGTAAGAGCGTACCACAACCTGACGACTTTCGAATCAATCTTCGGGATGGCCCAGCAGTCCTTTTTCCTCCTCGCGGATTCGGACAGCGACCTCTTCTTGGATAATAGTAAAATGGCTGTTTTTCAGACCAATGCCAGCGCCCGCCAATTGTTAAGCGGCATCAGCCAGGAACGCATCGGTAGAGTGCCCAACATCGGGCGCTTGAACACCTCTGGTCTGACAGATTTTCTCCTCGATTTCGGTCTCTACCTCTCCGAATACCGGGACGGTCATCTCGATAAGGACTTAAAAGGACTTTCTCGCCAGACGGTACGCCGGGTACAAGCCGTGGATTTCATTACCCAAACCCTGCAGTCCTTGCTCAATGCGCCAATTTTACAAAGCATCTCCGAGGAAGGCGAAGCGCTGTCTCTGGCCCAAGAGTATCCTGCTTTTGCTAAGGTACCAGAAGTCAGTGCCGAGCTTAACGAACTTTTCCGCCTTAGCCAGACGAAGGAATACCGCTATGCAGTGGATAATTTGTTGAACCTCTTACGTTTATTCGAAATCGTCCCAACGGCTAGTAAAAAAGAAGAACGCTTATTGAGACGGCGGGATGAGTTACGCAACCTAATGGCTGATTACGTAGTAGAAAAAGACGCGGATCTCCAGGCGATTGGCCTAGCCGTTCCTTCAGCGGACCGCATCCCACTTGTTGGAGACGATAAAGCCAATGCCCGCGTACTAGCTTACAGCAGTCAATTACAGACAGAAACCGACCCCTATGGCCGCGAGGAGCTAACTAACAGTATCCGGGACTTAAAGATCAATAATATTCGACACGAGCTCCAGGAAGTAGAGAATAAGATAAGCAAGCTGAACCCACAAAAGATAAACCGCTTTCGTGAGAACCTATTCCGCTACGGCACCTTCATGGCCGACGTGGCGAATGCAGATAATCCAGGCGAATTCGAAGCTGCGCTAAATAGTGTGGCACTGCCTCCAGGAAGCTCACAAATCAAGCGGAACCGCCCCTCTAGTTTTGAACTAGGGGCCTACTTCGGTGCGGCCCTCAACCGGGAGCGGCTCGTCTTGCCGGCGGGCGTTGATGTCCCCGTACTAGAAGAGGAGGTTTTCGGGGCTTCGCTCTTTGTTCCCGTGGGCGTTTCCTACAGTAAGAATATTGGTGGCAATAAATCGATCACCTTATTCGGTTCTCTCATTGACCTCGGTGCTCTGACGGCCTTTCGCCTGGAATCTAACTCCGATGCCCCTGGCGCGCCACGCGTGGAACGCCTTCCAGAATTTCGGCCCGCTAACGTTATCGCTCCAGGCTTTCACGTGATGTATAACTTCCCGAAGTCTCCCCTTACGCTGGGCTTTGGCGTGCAGGACGGGCCAAGTGTCCGCAAATTTGTCACGGGAACCACCATCGGGAATGGCAATGGCAACGTAGAACGAGAAGCTCGCTCCATTCGGGCTATGCTAACCTTCAGTGTGGATGTGCCCATCTTCCGTTTCTTCAATAAATAGTAGCGGTACACAAAGAGGCCCCAACCCGCCGCGAAGAGGGTTGAGGCCACGAAACAACATAACGTAATTTTTGATTCGTCGGCCGAGTCGGACGCATAGCGGCCTGTCTTATCCGTCGAATAAAAGGGAGCATTCTCGGCTGATGAGCCAGCTCGTTCCTCGCGTCTCGGCGGACGAGAATGCTTAAGAAGTACTTCAAATTTCGTATTTCGAACTTCAGATTTCTTACTGCTCACAGCACCTGCGGTGCGCACCCTAATAACCCAATGAGTATAACGGAAAGTTGCGATAGATACCACGGCATAGATTGTCTCATAGTAACTCGGTTAAAAATGTCCCCGTCCGAATAATACGGCTCAGTATGGCTCCGGACGTCCCGTCCGGCTATTCTCCAACTTTAGATGGGATGTAGGAAATTATATTATACCTAGACGGGAGCGTCCAGATCCGGTTATACCCGGACGGGACGTCCGAAGCCAAGTGTAACGGAAATTTGCGGTTAGAAAGGATACCCAAGCCCTAACTGAAAGGTGATGTCACGCAAACGGAACCGCTGGAAACTGCGCCAATAATCCCGTTCCGGCGGCTTGGTACTATCGCGGTCCAGCGGATTACCGAAGCCATCCTGTGGATAGTTGTAACGCATTGGCAAGGAGGCGTCCAGGCGGAAGACAAAGTAGCTGAGATCTACGCGTAAACCGGTGCCCATACCGATAGCCAGTTGACGGTAAAAGGGCTGGTGCAGAAAAGTACCATTATTCCGCAACTCCTGACTAAGGAGAAATTGGGAGCCCGGACGCTCTTGTTCTGCATCCTCTTCGAAAGTCCAGATATTTCCAATATCCGCAAAAAAGGCCCCTTTAAACAGGGTGGTGATGGGAAAGCGGTATTCCAGGTTAAGTTCCATCCGGAAATCACCAGTTTGAAACAGCCGGAGGTTGTTGTCCGTATTCAGGCTTAGGGGATCTACGTAGCCGCCTGGCCCCAGGCCACGCGGGGCCCAGGCCCGCATCGAATTGGCCCCACCCACGAAGAACTGTTTGACGTACGGAACCGCTGCAATCTCGGTGGCCGAGCCGCCATAAGGCCTTGCCGCCGCCACCAGGAACCGGGCAGCAAAGCTGTGTTGGGCGGTGTACTGCTTATTGTAGCTGATGTCCGCCAGGGTAGAAAAATACTTAGCGTAGGTGGCCCCGTCTTTTGGAGTCCAGGTATTCCCCGCGTCAAAGAGTTGGTTGGCCAGGAAGACTTCCGCCCCCGCCAGCTCAAAGGCACCCGTAAAGGAGAGTGAGCGGCCACGCTGATCTGGGCGACCAGTATGGGTATACTGCAAGTCTCTGAAAAGTGCCGAAAAGAAATACTGCTCGCCAAAACTTCGCTGGAGAAATTGATTTTGGTCCAAGATTTCTTTAAATCGCTGTTCCGTACTGGGGACCAGCACGTCAATGGCCAAGTGGTTGATCCGATAGTTGGTGGCGGTAGAGCGGCGGAAATCGTAGCCCAAACGAGCGTTTAAGATGGTATAAGAATAGAACTGACTGATCAACAAATACTCATAACCGAGGCTGTAGCGCGTGCTGGCCTTCTCCCGAAGTTGGCCAATGAAATCATCCGAAATCAAGTTGCCCTTCCAAGGAGCGGGCAATTTGTTCAGTAAACGATACAGGCCAAAATCCTTGAATCGGGGCACGTAGAGGCTTACGTCTACCGCTAAGTCAACGGTGCTTAAAAAAGGAAAGGTGTCGCTGGGGAAAGGATTAATCTCTACTCCCGCCCGGAAATTCGTGACTAAGAGCTCTGCGCCACCCAGTAGATTGCGATTGCTGAAGTTAGGACTTACACTAACTCCCAAAAGGTTCCCCGCACCAATATTTCCATTTCGGTTGGTGTAGTTAAAATCGAGATCAGCTCCGATGGACATCCGGTCCGAGGGAGAAAGCTGAATCTGGTAGTTCAGTACTTTCTTTCCCAGGGAGTCGATTTGTTGATTGATGCGCACGAAGCGGTAAATGCCCAAGCCATTTAGGGCCAAGGTTGTTTTCTCCCGCTCCTCCTGATTGTAATAGGCTCCTGGGCGCAGAAAGATATTGCGGCGCAATAATTCCGGGCGCATTCGAAACTCCGCTTCGTCGGTAAGAAAACGTACGCCGTCGATAATGGTGTCCAGGCGGGCACGTCCGGTTTGAACATCCAAGGGACTAAAATCGGCTAGGACGGTAACAGAACCAACCCGGTAGCGGTCGTAGGCATCGGTCCGTTGAGCCGGGAGAATGCTGAGAAAAACATCCGCATAGCCGGGGCGGCGGGTAGTATCAATTTCCAGTTTATCAAAGTAAGACCCCGAAAAAAAGGCGTAGCCATGGTTCCGGAAATACCGGCCCAGACGGGCCTTTTCCTGGTCGAAGTTATTAAGGTCGAGAGGTTCTCCTTTTACGAGCAGGCTTTCTGCTCTGGCCTCCTGTAAGAGGCTATCTAGGCGGGGGTCTTGGGTGGAATACTCCACTGAATCAATTAAATACCGATGGCCGGGTTCGACGTGGTAGATCAGGTTCACCTTCCGCCGCTTACCGCGATCGGCTTCGTGATAGGCCCGGGCGTTAAAGTATCCCTGATAAAGGAGATAGGAGGCCATATCTTTAGCCGACCGGCGGCTGAGGCTGTCACTATAAATGGTTGGCTGCTGGCCGATTGTGTTACGGAGGAAGCGATCGATCCGGGTGGTATCTTTCGGTTTATTATTATCGAAATAGAAATATTCCCTGGGCCACAGAAAGAGGAAATTACCGTTAGGTTGTTGCTGGGCAAGGGTAGTGAGTTCGTAGGCGACGTCCGCTTTATTGGGCATCTCCTTAGGGGCTTTCATCTTTACCCGCTGGCTGGTGAGTAATTCCTGCCCGCCCGTCAGATATTTGGTAGTATTGCAGCACGCCAGCAGCGTGGCCAATAATAAAGCAACGCCAAGCGGGCGTAAACCCGTTCGTATTATGCCCCTCAGCTCTGGTACCATTAAGTTCATAAGTGGCCTGCGTCAGAAAAAGATGCGGCAAAACTACCACAAATTCACCGCCGAAGGTGGCCGCATTGTGGAGGAGTTGCTGTTACAGTCACGATATACCATCGACCATCTCTACGCCCTCGAAACGTGGGTAGCAGGTTTACCGGCCGCGCCTGCGGTGCCTTTAACGCTGGTAAGCCCTAAAGAATTGGGTCGGATCTCCCAATTGAAAACGCCGAATCAGGTACTGGCAGTCGTTGATCTACCTCAACCAGCACCGGCCTGGCCAGTGGAAGTTGGGCAAAGTTGGACACTTTATCTCGATGGTATCCAATCGCCTAGTAACCTAGGCGCCCTCCTGCGCATTGCCGATTGGTTTGATTTCCCCTACGTCATTGGTGGGCCAGGAACGGCCGACCTCTACAACACCAAAAGCATTCAGGCAAGTATGGGCTCTTTTCTCCGCATCGACTATCGGCAGGGTACCCTTGGCGACCTCATCGCGCAGTTCCCCGACTTGCCTACCTTCGGAGCGGACTTGTACGGTGAAAACATCTACCAGCTACAAGCTCCAGATCGGGGTATCCTCGTCATTGGAGCCGAAGGGCCTGGAGTAGGGGAAGCGGCGCGGACGCAGGTGCAAAGATGGTTGACCATCCCGAGGTCCTCCGGCCGCGAAGCCGAAAGCCTCAACGCCGCCGTCGCCGCTGGCATCTTGTGCGGAGGTATTCGCTTTGGGAAAGCACAAGCGCCCCGCCCACCAAAGGGCGAGTAAGCCTTCTACCCTCCCTAGGACCACCGGCAGCCGCGAAACGTACACAAAGTACAGTTATAGGAGGAAGCTCAGGAACCAATAGCACCATGCAGCGGACCGGGAGGTCCACGCTCCTTAGCAGACAAACTAAAAGACCAAATTACTAAAAGACCAACTCCCCGTGTTACACTACAAAACCTACGGCCAAGGCCCCGCCCTAGTCATTCTTCACGGCCTCTTCGGCATGCTGGACAATTGGCAAACCCTAGCTCGCAAATGGGCGGACAACTACCAGGTAGTGCTCCTGGATTTGCGCAACCACGGCCGCAGCCCGCATGAAGAGGAGATGAGTTACGCTCTGATGGCCCAAGACGTAGCTGAAATACTCGAAACGCTTGACATCGAAGAGTGTATCCTGCTGGGCCACAGTATGGGTGGTAAGGTTGCTATGCAAACCGCGCTTGAATACCCAGAGTTGGTGACTAAGCTCATTATCGTGGATATTAGCCCCCGCCGTTATCCCCCCGGCCATGCTTCCATCTTCGCAGCCCTAGAAGCTTTCGATCCCGCTACGGTGAGCGACCGCAAAGCCGCCGCCCGTGAGATGGAGCAGTACGTTTCCGATCCGGGTATTCAGTTGTTCTTACTTAAGAACCTTACCCGAAACCCGGAAGGTGGCTTTCGTTGGCGCATGAACCTACCGGTGATTAAAGCCAACTACGACAAACTCATTGGCCCAGTTGGTAATTTGGGAGATAGCTACGAAGCGCCAGCACTTTTCTTGCGTGGTGGCAACAGCGGCTACGTAAAAGACGAAGACTTTGACTTCATCCAAGCGCTGTTTCCAGCAGCTCGCCTGACAACAGTAGCCGGAGCGGGCCACTGGGTACACGCGGAAAAGCCCACCGAATTGATGGAAGCAGTAGATGCCTTTTTAGCGTAAGCAAGTTTAGCCCGATACCGCTAACACTTATTCCCGAATCAACTCCGCGTCAAGAATATCAAATTCAGCAGGGATAGCGGGGGAAGGGCGTAATTCGATGGTGAAACGGCCAGGCCCTAAAGGATCAGCTTGGGTGCAAATCCAACCACCACTCCGGAAGGAGGACTGATCTGGGCCAGTAGCATCGAGGCGGTAATTACAGAAATCGGCAAATTTTACCAAGACATAATCAGATGTTGCTCCGGCAGCAATGTCACCAAGGTCGACTGGGTCTTCTACTGAACTCAGGCGGAGTGTGGCAGCAAGGAGGTCACTATTAGTAGTATTACGGATGCGCACACAACTGGCATCAGAAGCGGAGCATTCAGCGGCAGTAAGGCTATCGTTTTTCTCACAACTGGAGTACAGGGCCAGCATACTAACAACAAAGAAAGAATACTTAAACAGATTCATGGGGATATGATTTTCTGCTAAGCTTAGACGGTAGCTGTGGTCAAGTCGTTGGTTTCCAAGCCACCTTTGTCCTACCGGCTAACGATTTTGCGTAGCCAGTAAATCACTGTAACTGTTCTCTACGAGTTCCTCCGGTTGTACGCCGAGATACTCCATGTAAGACTCACACTGAGCTAGTAGACGATCCCGCTCGTCGGCCGAGTTACCGATGGCTTCGATCTCGATAAAATGCCCCAATCCGGCTACTTCATCCAGGTGAAACTTAACGTTGTCGATGAAGTAAATCTCGCGGAGCTTATCCACTTTCACCCAAGTACCGAGGGCTTTTCCGAGGGTATTGGCGAAGCTATTTGCAAGTTCCTGGCTTTCAATAAGGGTCAGTGCGACGGAGCTATCTTTCGGCCCCGCCTGATTATTTCGATGATAATAGATCAAGCTATGCTCAATGTTGCCACTTCGAAGTTTCAACCGCCCAGTTGGAACGTTAAAGTAGTGGTCAATCTGGTGATCAATGCCCTTAAATTCGGCATTTTTAGCTTGTAGGAGGGCTCTTTGTTCGACCGTTCGGGTGGTGCGGGCTTTAATTTCTACGAGGTGCTTTTGCATGGGGCTAAAGTAAGTAATCTAATGGTCACTGCTCTTAACTCTCATCAAAATCCACCCGCTCGTTTTATAACCTGCCAATCAAAAAAGTGAGCGCAGACTAAGGGTTACTAATAGCCTGCGCTCACGATAAATGGTAAACTAATACGAGCTTTATTTACTGCTTAACAACTTGTTTAGCCGTAATCAATTCTCCCGTCTTATCATGAATTACACTTAAGGTATAGGCACCAGGTAAAACATTAGAGGTATTGAAATGGATACGATTATCTCCGCCCACGAGATCAACGACCTCCTCGATCACCTTCCCTCCCATAAGGTCACTTAGGATAAGTTGCGCAGTAGTAGATTTACTAGCTTGCAACGTAAAGGTTAACTCGTTACGAAATGGGTTAGGATAAATATTTTGAACGAGTTCAATTTCCGCATCCGTAGACACATTTGAGGTAGGTTTTCCGCCTCCATCAAGATTAGTTCCACAGAACCATTCATCGGTAACATCGCCGTCACAAGCAACGTAAAAGGTATTGCTTTGGCCACACTCTATTCGAGGGGCACCAAGAACGAAGGTCCCCTGTACCGATTGTTCTACCCATGTTCCCGTAGCGTACTCACACTTCACGGTTCGCGAACAGGTGGGGCCAACGGAATTAACACTCCAATCTTCC
>JBCDGT010000001.1:0-22434 GCA_038750915.1 Bacteroidota bacterium | reverse complement strand
GCAAGAAATTCATCACGGGTCTGTTGGGTATCAAAAGTTCTAAAGTGATCAAAGTGGGTGCCGTATCGTATGTCCATTGGAAGTTTATCTTAAGGTGGATGATGAAAAGTAGGTAAAGAGACAGTTAAGGCTTTGAGCAGGGAAAAGGAAGTTTTACACTAGGGATTATCTTAAATTGAGCGTCAGACTGACACAGTATCCGAAAAAATCTTGCCTTCTCACAATTTTTGCACGGAAATAGCGCATTCGACTACATTTATACGCTTCGGTAATACAACTCGTAGCGGAATAGCTTGTACTCCAGGAACCATATTGAAGACTCGCTCGCGTTTAGTTTCGTCAATGGTGATGGGGAGAGATGCTTTTATGCGTAAGCTGCCCTTGGGTTTTACAATTACTATTTCCTCTGGTGAAAGCCTGCGGATTTCTTCTCCTAACGGGGAAATGAGTGGTAGTACGAGCGCAATATCTTCGAGCGGATCTCCTCCGTAGTTGACCCTTAATTGCATTTCAGCTTCCGTGAACTGGTAGCTGAACGTACAGGAGGTTCTATGATCTTCAGGTGGTTTATGTTGCTTATCAACCAGTTGGCTACTTGCCCGAAGGGTAATCGTTTTATCGTCTTCTTCATGTGCTAGTTGGGCTTGCAACTCGTAGAGATTGGTGTACCATTCGCCGTTTCGGTAGGCTTCTAGTCGTGGGGTAAGGGCATAGTCTTCGCCATCGGGATCGGGCTGCTGATTGAAGCGTTCTACCTCGTAGTAACTCACCATACTGGCGGTAAACAGCGGCCCAACTTCCTCGTGCCAGAGCATCGTTAGCGCGCCGCCGGTTCCGTGAAGGATACCATCTTTGTAGATATGGTCGTAGGCAGAGACGGTGGCTCGCCAGGGGCCTCGTGCGGCTAACCTGACGTCAATTTCAGGAAATTCCTTGACCCCATTCGCTGCACTCCGGGGCAGTGGAGCGGAAGCAGTAATCCTTGGAAAGTCATCCACCAAATCAAGCAGGAAAGCCAGCGGTTTGGCGTGGGCGAAGGTATGGTGTATACAGGGGCCAAGGTCGTGTTGGGCGTAGTGAAGGCCACCGTAAAGTAGTCCATTCTCCGCCGTACAATCCCGGAGCAACTCGATGTGGCGGTAAGCCGCTGTGCCAAAGGCAGGTACGCGATTGGACAGCATCGCGTAAGCAGGCAGGCAGCCGTCGGTTGTGCGGCTACCCCAGTAGGTCCATTTATACTGGCGGGTGCCCCAGCCGTTATCCCAACCTCCGTCGGGGAGCATGAATTCAAGGTGGCCTTGGAGGGATTCAGTCAGGGCCATGAGCATTGTTTCATCCTTTTCGCGCAGTGCATAAAGGACTGCTCCGTTGAGGCTTTCTTCCACATTGTAACCTAGGTCTACGCCGTAAAGGCCTTTATGACTTTTCTTATCACTGCTGGGTTTCGTTTCCCCGAAGAGCAAACGATTGGGTTCGGTAAGGAAGCTGCTCGCGTCCTTAGCTAGCTCCTGCGCCCGCGCCCGGTATTTCGGTTCCTTTAGTACCTCACCCAGCAGGCTCAATGCGTGGAGGGCGGTGTAACCGTAGTTGATATTCGTGAAGGTCAGATCGAAGCGATCGTAAATGAACGCAGCCACTTTAGCGAGTCGCTCCGTCCAGGCCGAACGGATGTTATCCGGCAACAAATCACCATGGTGGTGGAGTGCCTCGGCCAGGGCAATAGCGCCAAAAACACTGATACCCCACCAGGTTTTGGGATTGGGAACGACCGTCCAGCTACCATTGGGCTGAGAGACATTTTTCTCCGCCCATTCCATCACACCAATAGCTCCTTTCAGGTATGCCTCATCACCCGTACTCCGTGCTAAGTGCAGGAAAGGATAAACGGCATCCATGCAACGGCCGTGGATGTTGTCGCACACCGGGCAACCAAGCGAGCCATGTACAGTCGGATCATCGGGAGCGTTGCTTTGAAAAGCCAGCATGCCTTTACCCCAAGTTGCTAATAACTTTGTACAGAGCTGATGAAACGGATCAGTCGCCAGTTGGTGGCCAGCGACTAATTCGTTTTCAGGGAAACAGGAACTTAAGCCTAGGCCCAGGGAGCTGGAAGCTAAGAGGGAGTGTTGGAGAAAGGTGCGGCGGTGCATAAGCTAGGAGGGAGGGCACTGATGAAGGAGGTGACTACGACTGGAAGGACTGGGTGAATTTCCTCCCTCCATCAAATCGCAGTAAGCTGAAATTCCTAGCATGGCACCGGTTTCGTAGAAAAGATAACGGGTTTTTGCTTTGGCCTGCTCTATGGAACCGAGCTGTTCATAGGGCCAGACCTTAGGTCCGAAGGCGTAAGGTTGCAGGTAGGCATAGGCGGCTTGTAAATCTCCACCATCTTCCGGTCGGTAGTTCCATAGGTCTACGCCCAGCTTTTGGCCGTAATAGGCCAAGCGGGTAAGTCCCCGCAGGTTCATCGTGCTGTACCCGAGCGATTTGGTTCGCTCTAGCTCGTGAGGTTGCGACCCATCGGGATCGATGTGTGCGGCGATTCTTTTCTCTTTAGCGGTCATCAGGATAATTCTTGCTTCTTCCGGCCGCCCAAGGTGTTGGAGTAATGCGACCACTTGCACGTCGTACCAACTACCGTGGTTATTATGCCATTCACGTTCCGCAATTCCCATTTCGCTGGTCTGCAGCCAATCAGTAAAGGTGGTCAACCATTGGTTCATGGCGATTTCTTCCTCT
Source organism: Bacteroidota bacterium (assembly GCA_038750915.1). GTDB lineage: Bacteria > Bacteroidota > Bacteroidia > Chitinophagales > Saprospiraceae > Neolewinella. The sequence continues at coordinate 19,695 of JBCDGT010000001.1, read as the reverse complement.
TCCGGTAACTGATCGTTGGCCGCCAGTAATTCCATTCCAGTTAGGACGTTCCCTAAAGCGATCATTTCGATAATCCCGATTCCTCTTCCGGTATTCCGACCAGGAATGCCCTGCCCGAATTTTAGGTTGGGATTCATTCGGGTAGCTTCATCTAAAAACCAAACGCGAAGCTGCTCGCGGGCACGCTCGGCGTAGCGGTCATTATCGGAAAAATATGCGGCCAGCGCAAGGGTATAAATATTACTGAAGGCAGCATCCTTACTCGGCTCATCTACATTGCTACCTCGGGTCATTGGGTTGACTTCACCATCCCTTCTGATCCACGGCAGGCTATCTGGCTTGGTCGTGTCCGGCCACCAATAGGGGCCCAGACTCAAGTAATCGTGTTTATCACCACTGGGCGGTACGGTCGTTTTATCGGTAACGGCGTAAAGCCGGTCTTGCATGACCGAATCGGCATCTTTTAAAAGGGTAGTATAGGCCGAAAGAAAGTGATCATTTCCGTTGTGGATGGCAGCTTTAATATTTTGGAGTGTCCTCAGATCGAGATTGGTGAGCTGCCCCCTTACCGCAACCTGTTTACCCACCGTTTTGTCGGTATCAATTACCTGGTTTGACGACTCCGAGCCGCAGGCGAACAGCATATAAAAAAGCAAGAGAAAAGAAAGCAACCGCATAACCTTAAACGACTTTAAGAAATTTACACTACCAGACTACTTCAACTTCATCACCTCACTCCCCGCCATCAAGAAAGCGCCAGTGCCGAAATTCTGATAGCTATCTGCGGTAGCAGGTTGAGGGTCTTTGCCGATGTTCTGCACCCAGCCTACTTTACCGGAGGCTTGTTGGGCGTCGCGCAATCCTTTCCAGGCTTTGGCGACTGCGGGTAGGTATTCTTGGCGGTCCAGGATACCGTTGTTGATGCCCCAGGCCAGGGCGTAGGTATAGAAGCCAGTGCCGCTCACCTCACCGTGTCCCCAGCTATCGGGATCAAGTAAGCTCACGCGCCACATGCCGTCGGCTGGCTGGATGGCTTTGATCTTGGCGGCCATTTTCCGGTAGAGGTCGAGGTAGAAGGAGCGGTGTTTATGGTCTTTAGGTAATTCATCGAGCATCAAGGCCAAGCCGCCTAACACCCAGCCATTACCCCGCGACCAAAAGACCTTCTTTCCGTTCTTTTCCTTACGATCTTCAGCCGAGCCGGTCCAGAGGTAGTCCATATCACGGGCGAAGAGGCTTTCTTCTTCGTCCCACAGCAAGTCGTAGGTCTCCAGATAATACTTATGCATCTCGTCGAGGTACTCATCCTTTCCCGTTAGGGCGGCGTACTCAACGATGACGGGCGGGGCCATGAAGAGGGCATCGCACCACCACCAGAGGATGTGCTTCACCTTTGTCTTGTCTCCGTTTTTCCAGCGGTTGTCTTCGTAGAGATGCACCTTAAGGAATTCATCGGTGGGTTCAAGGTTTACCACGCCCGGTTGTTGCTCGTTGAGATAGAGGTAAGCGTAGCTGATGGCTACATCGTCGGCGTGGTAGACCCGCTCCCAGGTACTCCAGTTGTTGCGCTCCCCATGGTCTTTAATGGCTTGGGTGAAGACTGGGTTCTTGGTGGCCGCATGGGCCCGGGCTACTCCGGTGTAGTAGGCGCCGTGGGTCCAGTCGGTGGGCCGGTCCGCTTGTCGTGGGTTCTTTTCCTGCCACTGCATGGCGGCTACGAGGGCGGGCTCGATGTCGTTCTTAGCAATTTTTGGGGCGCTGCCGCAGGATGCCAAGCAAGTGGTCAGAAGCAGAGGAAGAAGTAACTGGTGTATTTTCATTTGTGCATGATTATTAGTGGTGGTGCGAATAGCTGCGGTACCGACGGAGCTGGCAACGGTCTGTCCTAAAAGACTACTCAGACCCATCCACATCCTTACTAGCCCGTGCCTTTTGTTCCACGAAGTAGGGCTGGAAGGTGTATTTTGAGTGAGTGGCCCAGGGAGCATTGGAGGTTGGTAGCTGCGCTTGTAGTTGCTTTATCGTCTTCTGGTAATCTGGGTGGTTTATCTGGTTAATAAACTCGTTTGGGTCTTTGGCGTGGTCGTAAAACTCTGCTTGTCCATCCTCATATTGGATGTACCGGAACTGTCGTGATTTGACCGCGTGATTGTTCCTGCCGAAAGTGGTGATGGCGACGTAGTCTTCTCCGTCGGTGTCGCCCTGCATCAAGGGAACCAGGCTTTTACCTTCATTGCTTGCGTAAGCGGGTAAGCCGCATAGTTCCAAGAGGGTAGGGTAGATGGATAGCATCTCTGCTGGTTGTTCGATCACCTTACCTTTAGGTAGGTTCGGAGCAGCAAATAAAAGTGGTGCCTTCGTTGCAGCATCCCAAAGAGCGTGTTTGGCGAAAGTACCTTTTTCTCCCAGCCGGTAGCCGTGATCAGACCAGAGTACAATGACCGTATTGTCAGCATAAGTACTAGCCTCCAGAGCGTTTAGCAACCGGCCTATTTCGTAATCCACAAAGCTGATGCACGCCAAGTAAGCTTGGAGAATTTTCGGCCATTCACCGCTTTCGATGGCCCAATCCGTAGTGGGCATCATGGGTAGATCATTGAGTTGTAGCGCTACTGGTGGAACGTCTTCCAGATCATCCGTCCGATAAGGCATGGTTTTAATGCTGACCAAAGGGTATAGGTCGAACCATTTTTGTGGGACGTAAAGGGGAACGTGGACCCTTAAAAAACCGATGCCCAGGAAGAAAGGCTTGTCGTAAGCTCTGCTGAGGCGCTCGGTGGCCCAGTCTACCGACTGATGATCAGGCATCAGGGAATCTACCTCTGGGAAGGCTCCCCAATCGGTGCTAGTACGGCCGTAATTTTTCCGGTCGGAACTACCGTAGCCATCCCAGACGAAGCGCTCCGGCGGCAAGGGACCAAATCCTTTTACCCGACCACCGGATTCCGCGAAAAGGCCTTCGGGCGCATGAGCGTGGAAGAGTTTTCCGATTCCCATAGTATGGTATCCCTGTTGGGCGAAGTACTCGGGTAGGAAAGTTATGTCTTTCGTTACGGGATTGTCCGAGCGGATTTTATCGTCGGGTATCATCCCGTAGATGCCGGTAGTAGAGGGCCGTAGCCCCGTCATGATCGAAGCCCGCGAAGGACCACATAAAGGGGCTTGGCAATGCGCGTTGGCGAAGAGTACACCACTTGCCGCCAGTCGATCTAGATTTGGCGTTTTAGCTCCGTAAGCCGGATGAAGACTGGCCAGTAAATTATTGAGATCATCCACGGCGATGAAAAGCACGTTCGGTGGCCCCTTTTCTTCCCTTTCCGTAATGCCTACCTTGGTGCCACAGCTCGTAATTGTCAGGGCTGCCAGTAAAAGAAACATGCCCGGGAGTTGGGTTGAAGACCGTTCTTTTTTCCTGGTTAGTCCCATGAGGCTTCCAATTTGTTTTTTAAATCTTCTACGATCTCCGGGTGTTGGGCCGCTAAGTTTTTCTGCTCGTATGGGTCTTCGGCGAGGTTGAATAATTGGACTTCCCCGTCGGGCTTGTTCTGTTGGTCGGGTAAAATGAGCTTGTAAGGGTTCGTGATGGCCATCCGGTAATACAAACTACTGTCGACGCTAGTAAAGTCGTGGGCGTAAATCTCCCCGAAGAGCGTTTTTCGCTGTTGTAATTCTTCGTCGTTGAAGACATCGATGCCGTCTAAGCCCTCCGGTCGTTCTATGCCGAGGAGACTAAGGATAGTTGGCACTATATCCAGACTGCTGGACAAGGAGTGCGGGTTGAACTCGGGTTTTATCTTTCCGGACCATTTGTACATGATGGGGGTTCGCATCCCGTAGTCGTACGGCGATCGCTTAGAGTTTTTGTTGTAGCTAGAATTGTCCTCATTCTGCACCCATCCGTTATCACACACATAGATGAACAGGGTGTTTCCGCTTTGTCCTTTTTGGTCGACGTAGTCCATTAATTGGCCACAGGTTTGGTCGAACCATTCACACATCGCCCAGTATTTGGCAACGTACGCACTAGGGGCTAGCGGCAGGTACTTTTGTAAGAGACTATCCGGCGGAGTATGAGGGCTGTGCGGTAAAAAGGGAGCGTACCACAAGAAGAAGGGCTGCTCTTCTGCTAAAGCAAAATCAATATAGTTGAAGAGAGTGTCCATTCCCTCGCGACCAATTTTCAGGCCAAAATCTCCGTGCCTTCCGCCTCGTTCTGGGTCACCGTGGGTCATCCCTAAGTTGAAGCCGCCATTGGCGTAGTTACCTAACCACCACTTTCCCGTTTGAAAGGAGAGGTACCCCTTCTCTTGTAACATCTTTGGTAAAGTGTTTAGGCTTTTGAAATTGTCGATTACCGGAGTATAGTTGACGGTCCTAATTCGCCTTCTCTCGGCTCTGTCCTGAGGGCGGTCAGTGGGGAGCATCCGATCATTACCCAGTACCCGGTGGCGGCGCGGGTAAACGCCGGTGATCATGGAGGCCAGAGAAGGCGCGCACAAGGAAGTGGGAACGTAGCTGCGCACGAAGGTAAGGCCTTCGTAGGCCAGCTTGTCGAGGTTGGGGGTGGCAATATGGTCGTGTCCCATAAAGCCGTAATCCGTCCATGCCTGATCGTCGGAAATGATCAGAACGATGTTGGGTAGTTCCTCCGCTGGCTTATCAGCATCGCTACTACTTGTCTCTCCACAAGCGGCGAAAATGAAGAGGGTAAAGGCTGAAGCTAGAAGCGATACTATAAATTTCATGTGTTACTGTTTGGAAGTGTGCATGTCCGGGCAGGAGGGTTTATTAAATTGACTTTATCCTTCCACTACAATCAGTCCTTATGTTCGCCGAGCACAAGCGCTAAGTTTAGTGCTGCTGCGTTTGGCAAACGTAGAGACCGGGTGAAGTTGGCTTTCGTGAGCATCAATTCTGTTTAAAAAGTGTTTCCGTTTTGCCATCAAAACGGAGATATAGCGAATCATGGCTCGAAACCAAAGGTTGGTGGGCCCGGAAGTCCACAAAGGCAGAGATTGATTTTCCCACCGCCGATCGTATGGTTTGTTTTCCGATGCTAAGCATCTGTCCCGCTCCAATGTATATGGACTGTAGTTTTTCGTCAGTACCTGTGATTACTACCGCATAACGACCCTGAAATCTAAGGCCGAACTTGGGGTAGTAAGCTTCTTTCCTATGATCAGGAGGAAACAGGATCAATTGTACCTTACCGCTTGCTCTTTCATTGCTTTTTATCACCAGACCTTCGCACTTGCGGTCGCGCCAGATGGCTTCTACCGAGGCTACGCTGTTACGACCACCAACAACGGGTTCAAAAACGGTAACAAAAGGAGTATCCCAGGCGGAGCCTTCCTGGCGGACCGCTAGGGTTGGCGAGCGTTTTTTGCGGTATGCTTTAGGCCCTTCGGTTAGGGGAGGAGAAGTAGCGGTAGTGTAAGTCCGCTTGCTCACCGCGGGTAGGTGCGCCCACATTTCTACAGGTTTCGGCCCGAGTTCATCCGCAGTGAAGATCGCCAGGGCATCATACGGGTATTGGGCAGAGGTCTTTACGTCTTCGAAGTAATGCCAACCCGGTTGACGGTAAGCCCGGTTCTGCCGCCATTCGACGTCTGCATTGGCTTGGTAGCGCTGCGGGGTAGGGGTGCGATTAATGTCTCCATCGCCGTCCGTGAGGTATAATTCATCACCTACATTGCGGTAGATGTAGTCGTGGTACTGTTCTGATAATTCGGAGTGGGACCGGAAAATATCGACGTAGAAGCCGGTAGAGTCTGTTGTCCGGATAATGCCCAGCGTGCGCTCCTGGTAGGCTTCGGCACCGGTACCCACGGTGTCGTAAAAGGAGGAGGTAGAGAAACTGAAGTTAGGGGAGACCGGATCGTCACCGGGAGCAGGTTCTGCGGCTAACCGCTTTACCCGGTCGGTGCCCAGGTTGACCCAACCACCGTCGGATTGCGTTGCGCCGTTTACGATGACGGTGTTATTGCTTGCAAAAAGACGGTAGTAGTTTTCGTGGATTTCCGTTTGGTAGCGAGTCCGCCCGCCTTTACTACCTAACACGAAACCCTTGCCGAACAACTCCATACTCATCCCCGTAGCGTGACCATGTACGTAGGCACTGCCACCCACGAAACCCATGAGCCCATCTTCTGCCTTACCCGACGGACTAAGGTTACGTTGGAGGGTAATGCCGGCAAAAGGTAACGCTGTCGTTACGGGCAATGGGTATTCCCCCGCTTCGCCTAGAACCTCAGCTTCGAACCAAAGGAGCTTGGTAGGTTCGCGGTACATCGAGGCTCCGTAGCTCCGCTCCTTCGGCAGGGTGAAACGAGTATATCTCCCTTGTTTTACCGAATGGTTGATCAGGGGAGCGAAGACCTCCTGTAATGCTGAATTGTTCTTGCGTCGGCCAAGGTGATAGGCGATTTCATAACCAGCCAGCATTGGGTGGTACTCGCGGTGACCGTCTCCGAAAAGAATGGTTTCTCGGCCCCCCGGATAGGTCAGGTAGTAAGCTTCCGGTAAGGCAGCGACAACCTGTGGGTAATGTCCCACTAAATTCAACTCTGGGTCGTAGTGATCCAGCAGGGCAAACAAGTAGGTGAGAAAACCGCCTACGTGCTGGGAGTACCCTAGGCTCTCCGGCCAACTGCCACCGTGCGCAGTATAAAAGGCACCGATCTTCGGTAGCGCATCCTGCCGCGGTGTGTTCTCCTCCAAGAAATATTTCAGGTACTTCGCCCGTTCCGTGGAATCGCTCAAGGCTAAAGCATTACCCACGAGGCTAGAGGCTTCCAGAATGGGCCAATTACAATTGATGATACCCCGATTTAGGGTCAATTCAGCGTAGGTGCGGAATACGTCCTCGGCAGCCGTGAAATCAAAGGGAACTTTTCGGGCCTTCCCGAGATCGAAACACTTTCCTCCTCTCACCAGCCAGGGCTGAATGAAATCGTAGATAATGGGGATTTGCGCCCCGATTTCTCGGGCTTCGCGGAGATGGTCTTTAGTGTAGATCCAACCGGCATTGTGATGATCGGTGGCTAGCGGTAGTTGCCGGATCGAGGTGATGACCGTATGCAGCACATCTGCGGCAAACTGAGCGTATGGCTCTTCCTCGGTGAGAAAGTAAAGTACCCCACAATCGATGGCTACCTGAAGCTGGTGAACGAGTCGATTCTGCTCTTCCCGAACGGGGGCATCAAAAGAAGTGTAGGTGTTCAAAGGGGGAATATTCTCTTCTTTGGCCTCCTGGAAATTTAAGGGTAGACGGCGTAGGTAGGTAGCAGGGTTACGGCGATGTACCTTTAGGTCGGGTTCAACTCGTGCGGCGAAAGCTTCGTAATAGCTAGCAACTTCCGGATACTGTTCGATTTTTTCAAGAATAACAGAACGCTCTTCGGAGCGCACCCAAATCATTGGCCTTTCTCCTACGATTGGGACTACTTCCTCATCTACCTTATCCGTACAGGACAACAAGAGCCATAAGCAAGAAACCAGCAAAAAGAAAAGCTTTGCGTTAGGCATTAATCGGTAATTAATCGGTAATTAAACGGAATTTAAGAAGGGTACCCTCGGCGGAAGAAGGGCCGACGATGGCTTGGTAATCGCCCGACTCTAAGCCGAAGACGCCGTCGGCACGCGTGAAGCGCAATTGGTCGGAGGTAATGGAAAAGCGGACCATTTCTGAAGCACCCGGAGGAAGGTTGACTTTTTTGAAAGCCTTCAGCTCACGGTCAGGCCGGGTAACAGAGCCGATTTCATCCTTCAAGTAGAGCTGTACGACTTCTTGGGCCGGATGCTGGCCCTGGTTACTTACCTCCACGTTCACGGTGAGGGCACCGTCCGGGCGGAGGGTGTTGCCCGTTATGGTAGGTTTGCCGTAGACGATCTTTCCGTAGCTGAGCCCGTAGCCGAAGGGGTAGAGCGGTCCGATTTTCAGGAAGAGATAGCCTTTTTTATTGTTGATTTCCTTGCCGCTGTAGTGGAAAGGGAGCTGACCGATGGAGCGGGGCACCGTTACGGGCAGTCGGCCGGAAGGAACGTCTAAGCCGAAAATCATCCGGGCTAAAGATTGATCTCCGAATTCACTAAGGTCCCAGCTGTCGAGGATGGCGTCGGCCTGATCGGCAATTACGTTGATGGCTAAAGTACGGCGGTGCTTGAGCACGACAATGACGGGTTTACCCAGTGCTTTGACGCTTTTGATTAAGTCGTCCTGTGGGCCAACGGGATGAATTTCGGCCCGGTCGCCGATGGCGCCGTTGAAGAAGGCTTCCTTGGCGGTGTATTCATCCCCGCCCAGAAAGAGAACGACCACATCGGCCGCTTTGGCTTTGCTCATTAGTCCTTTCATGGCACCCGCGTCCGCGCCCACTAACTTCGGGATGCTCCGGTTTTCGTCGGTGAGTTTAAATCCGGCGTCCGCTACGAAAGTCGCGTTGGGGACTACTTCGCGAAAGGCCGCCGCCGTACCCTCTTTTACCAAAGGACCGAGCAGGGCAAAGGACCTGGTGTCGTCAGCCTTGAAGGGGAGTAAGTCATTTTCATTTTTAAGCAGGATAGTCGACTCCCGGTCCTGCTGACGGGCCAACTCCAAAGAAGTCGCTGCTCGTACGTTCCGCTCGGTATCCCGAACATCAATATAAGGATCGTCGAAAAGGCCAAGAATAAATTTGGTACGGAGGACTCGTCCGGCGGAACGGTCGAGTAGCTTTTCTAAATCTGGGTTTTCTGCTACTAATTTGGGCAGTAGGGCATAGGCATCATCGGCGTACAAATCGACGTCCATACCCGCTTTGAGGCCCATCAGGGCCGCGTCATCTGGGGTCTCAGCAACCTTCATGAAGTAGTGTAAGCGACCGATGTCGTTAGCGTCGGATACCATATACCCCTGGAACCCCCACTGCTCCCGCAGCACTTTGGTCAGTAGCCAGGGATTGCCGTGGCTGGCGATGCCGTTGAGATCGCCGTGACTAGCCATCATACCTAGGGCATGGGCGTCTTGTACGGCGGCTTTGAAGGGCGGGAATATTTCGTCGTTTAGCGTTCGCTCGGAAATCTCGATGGCGGCAAAATTGGTGCCACCCAGTACCTGTCCGTAGCCAGCGAAATGCTTTACCACTGCGCCGATGTGATCCTTTACTTCGCCCTGGCCAGAATAACCACCCTGAACGCCGGTAATTGCCGCCGTTACCATTTCCGTCGTTAGGTAAGTGTCTTCGCCGAAGGCTTCGCTCATCCGCCCGAAACGCGGGTCACGGACTAGGTCAGCCTCCGGGCTGTGGCACATGTGCATTCCGCGCAGACGAGCTTCCTTACCCACTACGTCCCAGATCTTATTTACGAGCTTGGGATTGAAGGTCGCCGCCTGGTTGACCGGACGGCCAAATATGGTACACCCCTCGGCGTCGACGCCATTGTAAGATTCGGTAACGAACAAGGCAGGAATACCCCAGCGGTTGTTTTCGATAATGTATTTCTGGAGGGCATTATTTCCCTCAGCGGCTGCCACTGGGTCATTATGCTCTCCCGGGTTTTTGATGCCTGCAATACCGAATTTCAAGCGTTTTTTTACGTCGTCGTTAAGACTAAGCTCCCCGTCTTCATTGATTTTTATGCCTTTGTTGGCATGAAAGATGCGCATCTGCATCACCTTCTCTTCTACCGACATTTTGCTGAGTAGGTCGGCCACCCGCTCTTCCACGGAGAGTGTTTTGTTTTGGTACGGAGCCGTCGTTTGCTGGGCGCAAGCGGAGCAGCTAAGGAGTAAGAGCAGATATAGGAAGGAAGGTCTGTTCATTATTGATACACTTTTACGCTCTGGCTGAAGCCGGGTGTACAGTTCCTCCGGGGCAGCTTCGCTGCTACCAAAAGGGGGTAGCCGGAGGGTGGGGTTATTAAATAGAATTACTCATTGGCATTTCAATAATCATTTTGTGGACGCGGCCGCAGGTGCCGAAGCGAGCACTTTGTGAGCAAGGAGCTGTACCGGCCCCAGTAAGCCAGAAGGCAACAGTGCATCGTCTTTGTTGTAGAAATCCGCCGTGGTGAAGGTGGTTCTTGGTCCAGCTGGGGGCGGGTGGTTGTTTTTGTACCAGTCCACCATCCTGAACTTGGTGTAGTTGCCATTCCCGACACGATCGATCTTATACCCGTCGAAGTGTTCGGGGTAGCGTTCTTCGCCAATCAGGCGGTTACTCCAAAGGTTGGTGACGGATATTTCGAGGTGGTTCTCTCCGGCTTGGAGTTGCTCGGTCACGTCAAGCTGGAAGGGAGGGAGCCAGTCGATACCGACTTTCTTACCGTTCAGGTTTACTTCAGCAATTAGGTTGACCTCCCCAAGATCCAGTAGTATCCTTTCATCAGACTTAGGGGCTATGGCGGTAAAAGTAGTCCGATAAATCGCCGTGCCGGAGTAGTAATTTATGGCTTCGTTTGAATGTGCAGACCAATCCACTAATTCGGTAAAGGTTTCCTCACCACCGTAGCCATTAGCTTCGGAGAAGGTGACTTGCCAAGGACCGGCGATGGCCAGGGTTTGGTTTGTAACTGCTAGTTGGGGTAGGGGAGGTAACTCCGGTGCTTCACTGCGGAAGACAATGAAGCGAGATTGCTTAGGCTCCAGGTTAAGGGTTAGTCGCGTGGTCCCCTTCTCCTGCACGAAATCCGTCAATCGATACTGCTCTCCGGTCAAAGCATCCCAGCTTTCGGGGGCGTACGCGCTGCTACGAAAAGTAATTGCTAGCGTGGTACTGAGGCTGTCTGGATTGTAGATGAAATAAACATCCTGATCTCCGATTCGACGATGGGCGTAGGTCAGGTCCTCCCGTCCTGAAAAGTGAGCATCAGGAGTGATCTGCAAATCTGATAGCAAATCATTCCACTTGTTCCACGGTAGAATTTTATTTGCTAAGACCGCTCGAAGACGGTTAAACTCAGCTGTCTCCGCCTCCGGCCGCTGAAAACCCAGCATTCTTTCCGGTACGTCTCCTACCAGAGGAAGGCCGGCTTTAGAAAATTCACTCAAGACGCGCAAAGTGCTTAATGTCATTGCTTTACTGTTTTTGAGCGCGAGTAATTTATAGGTAGTGCCTTCGGGAAGAACCAGTTGGCCATTACTCACCTTAGCGCGGTTTAGCAGGACGTCCGCGTTGATACAGTCGAAGTTCAAGTTAGCCGGTAAAGCGGGGGCAAAGTCATTTCGATAATACACCCCGTTTGGCGCTCCATCGCCTACGAAGACGGCTAGGTCTGCAACCGGTACACCTTGTCGTAATAAGAATTGCCCGCGGGCCATGTACTCGAACCAGTCCTTACCCGCATTATCCCACCAGGTCTGGGTACGGTCGAAGTGGAAGCCCCAGCGGTTCATCGTCATACCGGGGGAGACGTGGGTGTTCGCCTGGTGGGCGAAGCGGTGAAACATGAATTCATTGATCCCCGCAGCCCAAGCTTGGTCTCCCGTGGTTTTAGCCATCGCTGGATGTCCTTTCCAGTTGAGTCCGGGTCGGGTCGTGAAAGCTTCGGCGGAGATCACCAGCTTACCGTAAATGTGTGCTGAGCTGATGGCCGATTCCACTCGGTTCATCTCCCGGCCTACCCAGAATTCGCCCATTGGTAAGTCACAAGTACCACCAACTTCTAAATTATTTAGCGGGCCGAAACCGTAGGGCTCTACGTAACTCAGTATGCCATCTTTATGGCAGAGTTCGGTGAAGTAAGCGAAGTAATTCTTCGTCATCAAATCACAGATGTGTCCTCGAAAATCTCGGAGTACGGTCTCCGACGTAGTAGCATCATCAACAAACCGACCGGCTAGTAGCGGCAGGTAGTCCATGATGTCGTAGCCTTTCGCCCGGGCGAAGCTTTCGTTGAAACCATCCGTCCAGTTCTGACCGCCCATTTCATAGCTGTCAATTTCGGCGTACTGTAGGGCATTTGGAGCAAGTGTTTTATTGCGTTCCACCACCTCTCCGACGAAGGCGTCGTAATGTACTTTGAAGGCCTCCCGACTGAGTTTATCTACCTCCAAGCCCCGTCCTTCCTCACTTGCGGGGTGGTTGGTTGCCCCAGTGGTCGTTTGACCAAAACGGAGGATGGTCCATTCTCCGGCAGGAAGCTTAGTGGTGAGGTGTCCTTTGGCGTCGAGTTTGTCGGTTAGATCGATCAATTCTTTTCGATTGACCACCATGCTGGAAGCCGGGATACCAATGGGGGTCAGTCTTCGGTCTTCCGTTCGTCCGAGGGCCGTTCGGCCCATCCGGTTATGCAAGCGGAAGGTGCTGCTCAAGGTGGCTTCCTTCAGCGTTACTCCCTGATTAAAGCGCAGCCGGAAGTGGCGGGCGGTTACCGCTGGAAAATGGTCATTAACCGCCCATTCACTTTTGGCGGTACGGACCTTAAAAATATCTTGCACCTTTCGAAAAGTCTTGCCATCGTCTGAGGCTAGTAGCGCTACCGTTCCATTGCGATCGGTAAAGATGGCTTCGGCGGAGCGCAAAGTGCGGACTTGGTCGTAGCTAAATTGTAGCCAAGTTTCTCCGTTGGCATCGGGCCCAAGTTGGTCCATTGCATCAGTCTTTCCGTCAGTGGCAAGGGAGAGGTCGAAGTTGGGGTCGGAAGCGGAAAGGGTAGGGTGTAAGGAGTGATCTTCCCGGTCGCTGGCCAGCGCTGGATAAGCCACAACGGCAATGTCTTCGTAGTAATTATGGCGGGCGGTAGGCCGAGCAAGGTCTACCGAAACCGTTCCTCCGGGAACGACTGTCTCGGACCATACAACCATCTTCATCGAAAGATCCGACGTAACCCAGGGGCCACCGCTGGAGGACCAACCGTCGCAGTTGTGTACGCCGAAACTCAGGCCTAAGCGCTCCGCTTCCTGCGCTGCGTGGGATATCATTTCGTGGTGTTCCGGAGAATCGTAAGTGATATCACCATTAGGAATGCCCTGGGTGACGTTAAACAATAACAGGCCACCGATGCCTACTTCAGCCATACTCTCCAAGTCTTTCGTTATCCCTTCCTTACTCATATTCCCACTCATGGCGTGAAACCAAGTACGTGGCTTGGCTGAGTTAGGTGGATTTAGAAAGCCAGCCTTGAGTTCTTCTGGGCTGATTCCTACTTCGGGGGTTGGTTCTTGTCCCCATTTTCCCTCACACGCACATAGTGCCACCAGAAGAAGGGATAGGAAAAAAGAGAAGGTGCGGATCATGGTAGTCTTACGTTGGCCGGTAGTTTCTGGCTATTGGATAATGATTTTGCTTACCCTTTTTCCTTCTCGGTTAGATACCCGTAGGAAATAGGTACCAGGGGCTAGATCACCCAGGCCAATAGTGTTTCCGCTAATTTTTCCTGCTTGCAGGTGCTGTCCTTGCGCAGTGAAGACGGAAAAGTCACTACCAATTTTCGTATCGGGAATATTGAGTAAGCCGGTAGTCGGGTTCGGAAATACCCGCAAGGGAGCAAGGTCCTGGTTGGGTTCTTGTGCCGAGCTTGTCCCTCCACTGAGTTGGTAGGTCTTTACCCGTAATGGTTGGGCGTCGTCGGAACTGGAGCCTTCTTCCATCAGGTAGAGGTACAGCTTATCGTCTCGAAGCACCCCGTTGAAATGACGGTATTCGGGGCCGGTCGACTCTTGCAGCAGGGTGGTCCAATCGTTAGTACCTTCCGGTGCAGCGCGGAAAATCAGCCGGTCGTTCCGCCGGTCGACTACGATAATGTATCCGTTATAGTTGACCATCATACCATTCGGGGTGAGGATCATGCCACCGGTCGCACTACTAAAGCTGGTGTCTTGTGCTCGTTTCCAGTAGTGTACGTTGGTGTTGTCGACTCGGACGATGGCGTGCATTGCCCCGGCTTTGGTTTCCACGAACTTTGGGTAAATCGTAGAGCGTCGTTCTTCGGTAGTTCCGTAAGTCAGGTTTGGTGTGCCGATTTCGATGACGTCGGGATGCCCAAAGGGAATGGTTAGCGGTTCTCCGTTGGTGGTCCGCCAATCATTCGGTCCGTAGGGCGGTTCAGCGTAGGCCCAGTAGAGCCCCCGGTTAAGGGAAAAAGTCGCCCTCAGGTCGCTATTAGTGGCGTACCTGATTTGAAAGCAGGCGTGCAGTCTTTCGTTAAAAAATCGTTCTCCGGTGCTGTAGACGTTGTGGCGGAAGGGCAGCTCAATGGTGCCGTCGGATAGGATCTGGTTACTTGACCACTCCCCGTCCTGGTAGGTAGCGTAGGCAATATCCCCATTTCCCGATCCCCCGAGCCGATAACGTGCGACTAGGCTGCCATCGGGTGCCCGCCGGATGGAGGGGTAAGTCGTACGTTCGTAATTGACCCCCACCCGTAAAAACGATCGCTTAGGCTGGAAGAGATCGAGACGGAACGCCTCGTCCGGAACGAAAGCCGTGCCCGGGAAACTAACCGTGTAATTGAAGTGATCGTCGCCGTAGCTACTGGCGCGGAAAGCGTGTATGTCGTAGATCAAATGAATGGTACTATCGGCCGTACTGACTCCAATAACCGCTACGTTATGGGAATCTCCCCTGGTAGTATCTCGCTGGTGCCCCAGGTGGCGATGCGGAAATTGGAGGTGGACCCACTCCGCCCCAGGTTCGTCCCGACGGCGGGAGAGCATGAGACTCCGGTTGTCCATACCACCTTTGTACCAAGTAACGAACTGGTAACCGCCGACGACATCGATACAATCCCCGTGCGGTGTAATCCGGCGGCCAAACTGGTAACCCACCCCACGTTCACCGGTGAAGTAAAGGCCATCCTCGGCTACGGCCGAGGTCTCCAATACTTCGATACTGAGTGGCATTTGGGCGTAGACGCAGGTGCAGAGAAAAGACAAAAACAGCAAGAGTGAAAGCCTAATCATATAATACAATTATTAGTTGATACGCTGTGTGTTGCACGTCAGTAGGCAAAAGGCTAAGAACAATCCTTTTTTAGTAGGTCAACCAGCGATTAAAAGGAATTCACGTTTACCTCGATTACGTTCTTTCCCGGTAGTAGTTGTACACTACCGAAAGCCAGTACCGCTTTTTTTCCGTTCACGCTCATGGCCTGATTGTTCTTTAGCTTTAGACTGAATTCCGCGACCATATTGGCGGGTAGCTCGATGGTGTAGATTTGCTTGCGGCCACTGACGTACTCGTAGCTGCCGAGGATCGGGCCACGGAGCGTCGGTACTTTGATCGTACTTTTTTTGAGGCTGGCCATAGCCGGACGAATGCTCGCTACCCCGTAGCCCGGGGTTTTCGGCTGAATGCCCCACAACTGCCGGGGAATTATGTTAGCTGGTACGGCTCCCCAGGCGTGGTTCCAATCTAGGTTAGGTTTATACTTGAAGCCCCAGGCTTCCATCGATACCGTTGATCCTTCCCGAATCATATTGTACCAGTTGCGATCGCCAACGGTATCGGCCATCATTTGCAGTCCATAGTCTTCCATACCGGCTTCGTAAAGGGCTTCCATCAGGTACTGAGCACCGTAGACGGAGCAAGCCATGCCCCGGCTTTTAATGTATTCCCCCACGGACTTTTTATAAGCTTCAGGAACCAAGCCGAAAGCAAGCGGGAACATATTGGCGTGGATTGAGCTGTGGTCCGTCCCTTCACCGTCCACATAGTAGCCCTTTGTTCGGTCCAGCATAGTATTGTTAATAGCTTTCTTAACCTTCAAGGCACGTAGTTCGAAGTCGAGCGCATCGTCGGGTTTGTCCAGTACCCTGGCAAACTCGGCCATGATGCGCATATTGCCGTAGAACATGGCGTTAATCACGGTATTGTTGGGTAGGAAGACGAAGCCATCACGCTCGCCGGTAACTTCTGGGTTGCCTTGCCAATTGGCAGAGGGCCAGTCGACGATGTCCCGCAGCTTGTCTTTCCGCTCCCCGAAGCCTAGCTTTTTCATGAATTCCGGCGTCACCCGGGTGGAGCTTACCAGATCATCTTCGCCCTGTAGTTCTAGTAAGGTTTTATGTTTCAGCTCGTCGTAGTATTCGGCGATCAATTCGGTATTGCCGGTATACATGTAATCGGCGTGAAACATCAGGGCTACGTGCAGCTGCCATTCCGTGGGCCAGGTAGGGTACTCCATGAAGTACTCGATCGTGCGTCGGCCAATGGCATACTCCCGGTCGGTAGCGTAGTGACTGAGTTGTTGTAGGTACGCGTCGGCTTCGTAGGGAATGCGCTCGCGGTCACCATCGACGTAAAGGCCGGAGAATGAGGTCGCTTTCATACTGTAGCGGCACATCTCCCAAATCTGGTTCAGGATGTCATTATCGGAGGTGAAGTAGCTGGCGTCCTCATCCCAGTAAGTGTAGTATACCAACTGCGTGAAATCATCGCTCTTAAATCCCTTCTTGGTACCTGCGACCTCGCAATATCTAAAGGGCATGAGTACGGGAATACTATCGGGTAAATGCACCGCCAGCGGCTTTGTATTCCGCTCATCGGGTACGATGGGCAAGACGTAAGTGTGGGTGCCCTTCATTACGGGAAGTTCGATTTCCTGGGCGCGGATGTGGCCACCGGGATTCATATCTATTTTGCCGTCTTTTAGCTTTTCTCCGATGCGGACGATCAGGCTACCTTTTCTCCTCGCGGTGTAGATCAGTTCCATGTTCGCGAAGCCGTGTTTCCCGAAATCCACCAACCAGAGGTCATCGCGCTGCTCCAGTTTTACCGGCTTAACCCGGTCCATCTGAAAGATATTACCCGTACTTAGATAGCGGCCACCAGCTTCGCCTTTTTGCCTGGCACCATCGCTAGAAAGGGCGATGTAGTTGTCCGTCTCTGTGTCTACACCCCGGAATTGCTGCGGCTCGGAGTAGCGGCTCAGACGGTTGACGTCGTCCCAGATGCGTACTTTCCAGAAATAGGTCTTTTTTGGGTCCAGTGCCGGGCCACCATATTCGCGGCCAAAATTCTGCTCGTCGGCTACTCTCTTACTGTCCCATACGTCGCCATTATTAGCATCGATGTTGGCCCGAGAGGAAGCCACTACTACTTGATAGGCTGCTTGGAATTCCGCACCTTTTGGTACCATCCAGCCGAATTCTGGCGTCGGGTCCCGGAGAACCACCGTTGCGGGTTCCCTGATGTATTCTATGGATAGATCGGTTGGGGCAGCGGAATAATCATCGCTATAGGTGGCAATGAGTTGATTGCATTTTTTTCGAAGAGCTAAGAGCGTGGCCTGATGATCGGGGTCTCCGGCAAGGTTATCGATTTCTTGAGGGTCATCACCGAGGTGGTAGAGTTCTTCGGCGCGTTGGTCATCGACGTAGCGGAAGTATTTCCAGTCTTTGGTGCGCACGCCTTCGCTCGGGGGGATGTTTTCGAAATTCCAGATGTGTTCGATCAAAACGGTGTCACGATTTACGAGCTTGTCGGTCTTGCCGTTGACGACTGGTAACAAGCTCTGCCCTTGGTAAAAGGTTGGCTTCTCAGCGCCTGCCAAGTCGAGGATCGTGGCGGGCACGTCGATGTTTAGCGCTAGCTGTTTGCTGTCGACGTGCTTTTTGGCCCGTGGATCAAAAACGATTAGAGGTACACGGACGGAGTTATCGTACATCAACCACTTTCCGGCCAACTGACGCTCCCCGAGGAAGTAACCGTTATCGCCCATCAGGATGATCACGGTATTATCCGCAATGCCTTTGCGGGTCAATTCTTTACGCAGTTTACCAATCTCCAGATCGATTCCAGATAGCATCCGGTAGTAGCCTTTCACACTGTGCTGGTATTTTTCGGGCGTGTCGTAGCGCCACTTCCAGCGGGTGCGGTTGAAGCCAGCGCGTACGGGGCCGGGTAGGGCATCGAAGTATTTTTGGGCGCCAAGCGCAGGTGCTGGGACCGTTGTTTGAGCGAGCAAGGGGGCCGTAGTTTGCTGCCAGAAATACTGTTTTTCCGCCCGGTCGTGGGCGTGTGGTGCACTGAAGTTGAGGGCCAAGCAAAAAGGTTGCTCATTACTGGCGTTTTTCGCGATAAAGTCAATGCCCTGCTGGCCGGTATAGCGAGTCAGGTGAACAGTATCACCATTGATGGTCTTGTAGAAGTAGCCACGTTTGTCCTTATAGGCATTGTTCCGATCGTAAGTCTCGTACTCGTCGAACATTTCCCCTTCTCCTTGGTAGCGGATACCGTATTTTCCGTAGAAGCCGGTGTGATAGCCAGCTTGCCGTAGTACCTTCGGGTAGGCGCTGGTCATGTATTCCTCGCGAATATCTCCCGTTTGAAAGTTAAAGCGGTGCGTCCGCTCGTAGACACCCGAAAGTAGACTGGCTCGACTGGCCGCGCAAATGGGCGTAGTGACCATGGCGTGGCTGAAGTAGGTGCCAGATTCGGCTAGTTCATCCATTTCGGGGGTGTGAATCAGCTCATTACCCGCGTAGCCAAGTGCGTCGAAGCGTTGGTCATCAGTGAGTATGAAAATGATATTCGGACGATCAGCAATAGGTGATTGTGCTTGCAGGAGTACCGTAGTTGATAGATAGCACAAGAGGGTGAGTAGACAGTAAAATCTGTGTTGTGGCCAAAGCTGCATGGAAACGGATATTTCGTGGTTTCGTACTAAACTCATTAATCAAAGAGGATGGCGGGGTACCCCGGCAGCGGGTAATTTGCTTAAAGTCGATACATTGGGGTGCTGCGGACCCCGCCTTCCTGAAAAGAACCCCCAAGCCAAAGTATCTCGGTCTGGAATTAAGTACTTTACCACAGGGGAACTATCTAAACTAAAAAGTACGAAACTCCGGAGTGGAGCGGCTAAACCAACTCAATTTGTACCTGCTGCCGCGCCCGGAGATTCGTATCGTGGTTTTAAAGCCTGGTGGCCTAGTGGTAGTAAGTAATGCTTAACTACGGCTACAAGACCACTAAACCACAAGGCTACTCACTAGTAGGGTCTGGTTCTCACGTAATCACGGATATGGTGGCCGATGCCGTTACTGAAAACGTAATTGTGTTGGCGTACTTGGGTTCCCCGAGCGGTACCCGGTAGTCCGTCAGCTCGGTTGATGTTCATACGGAAGCGTTCGTCCCGGTTGACGGAAATGCGACCGTCCTCACCGGGAATGAGGGTTTGGAAGAAATAATGGATGAGCAGTGCTGGAAGCGCTTCTGGTCCTTGGTCTACGTAGTCATCAATGATGTGGTACCGGAGGATGGTACGCAGGCGATCAATTCCCGTTGCGTCTAAGGAATCGATGGCATCAACGCCCAGGACACTAAAGATTTCTCCACCACCCGTAAAGGCTTCGTTGTTCAACATCAGGAAGGTGCGTCGGTCACCGGAGTTACTGTACTCTGCTTCCATGCCGGTGGCCTCGATGGCACTGACGAGGATGTCGAAGTTGACGTTAGTGTTACCGCCAATGGAGGCATCGCTGCGCATCCATTCGAGGACTGTCTGGTCTTCAAAGGTGACCAGTTCACCGATCTCTGGTTCGAATTCAAATTTAGGTTGTACCGGCAGGTCACAGCTCGTAGCCAAGCCGACTAGTAGGAATAAGGCTAACAACCCGCGGAATACGGCAAAAGTATTTTGCATGATTTTTTAATTGTATCGTTAAGAAAAAAGCGGATTGTCGACTAGTATCCGGGGTTCTGGGTCAGATTTTCGTTATCAATCAGGTGACCTTCCCAAATTGGGAAGAGCAAGAGGTCGTCAGGTACTTGGCCG